>NZ_JBHYYB010000029.1:0-106195 GCF_042752535.1 Kitasatospora sp. NPDC059327
GGGGTGGGGGTGGCGGGGGGCCCCCCCCCCACCCCGCCGCGTCAGTGCGTGGCCGCCCGCTGGAGCGCGCTCGCCAGCAGGGCGAGGTCGGTCGGGCCGTTGCCGAGCTCGCGCACCGGCCGGCGGGCCGGCGGGGCGCCGAGCTGGAGCGGGTCGATGGCGACCACCGTCGGCCGCAGGGTCGCGGTCCGCGGGATGCGGCCGCTGATCCGGGCGCTCTGGAACGCGGTGACACCGCCGTCGGGCAGTCGCAGGTAGCCGCGACCGGGGGTGTCCTCGGCCAGCGCGGCGGCGTCGCCGAGGTGGATCAGCAGATCCGAGTCGGCCGGGTCGTCGGTGCGCAGGGCGATCCGCAGCAGCGCGGCCTCGTCGACCTCGGTGCCGGCGCTCTCCTCCGGGTGGCCGGTGGTGACGGCGAGGTGCACGCCGAGCGGCCCGCCGCGACGGGCCACGGCCGCGAGGGCGCGGGTCAGCGGCCGGCCGGCCGGGGAGGTCGGGGCGAGCAGGGCGTCGTAGTCGTCGACCACGACGACCAGCCGGGCGGGTACCGCGGGGGCGGGGGCGGCGGCGGGCCGGGGGGAACCGCCGCTGCGGGGGTGGATGATCTTGGCGGTGGTCGTCGGGGCGGTGGTGCCGGCGGCGCCGACCGCGGCCGGTACCGGGACGGCGGGCCGCTCCGCCTCCAGGTCGGGCTCCCCGTCCGGGCCGCGCTCCCCGTCCAGGATGCGGGCCGCGTGCCAGGAGGCGAAGTCCAGGCCGTCGAAGAGGCGCTCGCGCAGGGCCAGCTCGTCCTCCAGCGCCTCCGCGGCGAGCAGCGCGGCGCGCGGATCGGTGGCGGCGTTCACCAGACCGGTGACGTGCGGCAGCTCGGTACAGCCGTCCAGGCCGTCCTCCGTCGCCCGGCCCTCGACGAGGGAGACGGCCAGCCGCTCGGGCCGCTCGGAGACGGCCAGCGAGGCGACCAGGGTGCGCAGCAGCTCGGTCTTGCCCGAGCCGCGCGCGCCGCCGATCAGCAGGTGCGGACCGCCCGGGTCGGGGGAGGGGACGGTGAGCTCGGGGTCGGCGAGGTCGAGCGTGCAGAGCTCGTCGCGGGTGGTGCCCAGCAGGGCGGTGGCGGCGCCGATGCCGCCGGCGTGGGCGTCCCAGCGGGCGGAGAGTTTGGCGGGGGTGACGGTGTCGAGCTGCAGCAGGTCGAGCAGGCGCAGCGCGTCGGGCAGTGGGCCGCGGGTGGCCGGGGCGGCCTCGCGCAGCGGCGCGAGGACGCGGGCCAGCCGTTCGGCCCAGGCGTCCGAGACGGCGTCCAGCGAGACCTCGTGCAGGGTCTCGCGGCCGCGGGCGACCGGTCGGTCGAGCGAGAGCTGGGTGCCGACCTCACCGGTGACCAGGGCGGTGGCGCCGAGGCCGCGCGGCAGCAGCTCGGGCTGCTCGGCGAGGCAGATCGGGAAGATCCCGACGGCCGGGCCCTGGCGCAGCAGCAGGTCGAGTGCCTGCCGGGCGCTCTCGCCGGGCGGGCGGCCGTCGACCACGACCACGGTGGCGGGGTGGCCGCCGAGGCCGGTCGGCCCGCTGAGCCGGGTGGTGAGTTCGGTGAGGCGGGCGGTCGCCTGATCGTCGTCCAGGCCGACCAGCAGTCGGCAGTCCTGGCCGTCGGCGGGGCGCAGGTGCGGGAGCCAGAGGGCCCAGGCCCAGGTGTCGACGCGGTCCTGCGCGGGGCGCGCCGGGTCGGCGTCGACCACGACGAGGCTGAGACCGGTGGGCGGGTGCAGGGCGGCGAGCTGGGCGACGACGGCGCGGGTGAGCGCGTCGAGCCGCTCGCGCGGGCCGCTGAGGCCGAGGCTGCCGGCGGTCTGCAGGTCGAGGGTGACCGGGACGGCGGGCAGCAGGGTGCCGGGGGTGGTGCCGGGGCCGCCGGGCCGGTCGGCGGTGCCGAGGCGCAGGGTGAGCGCGTCGGGGTGGCCGGGGCCGCGTTCCCAGAGCCGGGGGCCCGGGCCGAGGGCGTTGAGCAGCAGGGTGGCGAGGTCGGGCCAGCGCTCGCGCTGGGCGGCGGCCTGCCGGTTGCGGACGGCGGTGTGGTGGTGCTCGGCGCTCTCCTGGCCGGGCGGCTCGGCGGCGGCGCGGCCGAGCCGGAGCGAGAGCAGGCCCCGGGCGCGGCCGGCCGGGGGCTCGGGCGCGGCGGGCGGCTCGGCCACCGGCGGCGCGGGCCGCGCGGGGGCGGGGGCGGCGAGCTGGAGGTGGCCGTGGCCGTCGGGCAGTGCCGCGCGGGCGGGCGCTCCCGGGCCGCCGCCGGTCTCCGGCGGGGAGATCCGCAGGGTGGACTCGCCGATCCGCAGCAGGCCGCCGCCCTCCAGCGGGACGGCCTCCTCGGCCGGTCCGGGCGGGACGATCCGGCCGTCCAGGGTGGTGCCGTTGGTGGAGCCGAGGTCGCGGACGGTGATCCGGCCGTCCTCGCCGAGGTGCAGGGCGAGGTGGAGACGGGAGACGTCCGGATCGTCGAGCGGGACGTCGGCCGCGCCGGAGCGGCCGACCCGGATCTCCCGGCCGTGCAGCCGGTGCACGCCGCCGGCGTCGGGGCCGCCGACCACCCGCAGCTCGGCGGCGGCCGGGCCGTCGTCGGGGTCCTCGGCGGTCGGGTCGGGTTCGTTGAGGCTGAGGACGGCGCCGTCCAACAGGGGTGGGTGGCCGAGTAGCGTGTGCTCGTCGACCCGATGCGCCCCGGCGTACAGGTGCACATGGGTGGCGGCCCGCGGGCCGCGCACGCCCACGGCGCCCGCGAGGGCGCCCGCGAGGGAGCCGAGCGCGGTACCGACCGGTGCGGTGACCAGCACGTCCACGTAGGGGATGGCGGAGCCGGCGGCGGCCGGGCCGCTGCGCGGTCGGAGGACGGTCAGCCGGATCTGCATCTCGCCCGCGGTCCCTTCTGCTGGTGCTGACGCCTGGTGCCGGCGCTTGCCGCCCTGCCTGCCGACGGTCGGCGTCCCTGCGGGTGGCCGCGACGACAAGGGGCCACAAGAGTGGCGACTGTCATCCTGCCATCCGTCACCGACAGTCCGCGCACGGTACCGGATTTGACGATCTTGCGATCATCGCCATGGTGGGGGCGACGGAGTGTCAGGTCAACCGCCGCCCGGCCCGCCCCGGCCCGCCGACCTCGGCGGCCCCCAGGGAACCGCCCCCGCGACCCGTCCGGAACCCCTCGCCGGTCGCCCCAAAAACGTGAACGGACACCGTTAGAGTGGCCGGAACACGGGCCCGGCAGGCTCACCGCACCTGCGGAGGAGCGCCCCGCGCGGGCGGCACGGCGAGGAGTGCGACAGGTGCGGCCAGTCGGCAGCAAGTATGTGCTTGAGGAGACCCTCGGACGGGGGGCCACCGGCACCGTGTGGCGCGGGCGGGTGCGCGCGGACGTCGTCGTGCCCGGCAGCGAGCCCGGCCAGTCGGTGGCGATCAAGGTGCTGCGCGAGGAGCTGGCGGCCGACCCCGACGTGGTGATGCGCTTCCTGCGCGAGCGCTCGCTGCTGCTGCGGCTGACCCACCCCAACATCGTCAAGGTCCGCGACCTGGTCGTCGAGGGCGAGCTGCTGGCCCTGGTGATGGACCTGATCGAGGGCCCCGACCTGTCCCGCTACCTGCGCGGCAACGGTCCCTTCAGCCCGATCGCCGGCGCCCTGCTGATGGCCCAGGTCGCCGACGCGCTGGCGGCCAGCCACGCCGACGGCATCGTCCACCGCGACCTCAAGCCGGCCAACGTGCTGCTGGCCTCCACGCTGGTGGACGGCACCGAGCAGATGCACCCGATGCTGACCGACTTCGGCATCGCCCGCCTCGCCGACTCCCCGGGCATCACCCGCACCCACGAGTTCGTCGGCACCCCGGCCTATGTCGCGCCGGAGTCCGCCGAGGGCCGCCCGCAGACCTCCGCGGTCGACGTCTACGGAGCCGGGATCATGCTCTACGAGCTGGTCACCGGTCGCCAGCCGTTCCAGGGCGACGGCCCGCTGCAGATCCTCCAGGCACACCTCGCCCAGGAGCCGCAGCGCCCCTCCACCATGCCCGACCCGCTCTGGACGGTGATCGAGCGCTGCCTGCGCAAGGACCCGGCCCAGCGTCCGAGCGCCGTCGCGCTGGCGCACGCGCTGCGGGTGGTCGCGGCCGGGGTCGGCGTGCACGCCTCCCCGGCGGCGGTGGACGCCGCGCTCGCGGTGGGCGCGTTGCTGCTGCCGGACCCGCGGCCGGCCGCCGTGCCGGGCGTCGCGGCCGGTGGTGTCGCGGAGGACCGGACCCAGGTGCTGCCGGCCGGTCCGCCGGCCCAGCCGTACGATCCGGCGGCCGCGACCCGGGTGATGGGCACCCAGCCGCCCGCCGCCCCGTACGGCGCCGCGGACCGCACCCAGGTGATGCCCCCCACCCCGGCGGGGCCGCCGCAGCCGGAGGCGCCGCACCCCTGGCAGACCCAGCTGCGCGCCGCCCGTGACCGCAACCAGCAGACCGAGATCGGCTACTTCGATCCGGAGGACTTCGAGGCCCCGCCGGTCGCCCCGCCGCCCTATCAGGCCGGGCAGGCCGGCCGGCCCGGGCCGCGGGGACCGCAGGGCTATCCCCAGCAGCCGCCGCCGCGCGGCTACCAGCAGGCCCCGCCGCCCGGCTACGCCCAGCGTCCGCCGGTCGCCCCGCCGCCCTATCAGGCCGGGCAGGGGGGCCAGGGCGGGCAGGGCGGGTACGGGAGCCAGGCCCCCGCGGGCGGCCGCCCGCAGCCGCCCGGCGGCTACAACCAGCCGTCCCAGCAGGGCCGCCCGCCGCAGGGCTACCAGCCCCCGCAGCCGTACGGCCAGCAGCAGAGCCCCCAGGCGGGCCCGCCCGGCGGCCACCAGGCGCCGCCGCAGCCCGCCGCACCGCGCCGGGCGGAGCCGCCCGCCCCGCAGCGCCGCGAGCCCCCGCAGCGCCGCGAGGCGCCGCCGCAGCCCGCCCGGCGGGAGCCCGCGCCCGCCCGCGAGCCGCGACCGCGCAGCCGCAACCGGATGTACATCCCGGGCCTCGGCTGCCTCAAGGGCTGTCTGATGGTGCTGCTGGTGCTGGCCGTGGCGGCGGTGGCGCTGTGGAACTTCACGCCGCTGCCGCAGTACTGGGCCGACATCCAGAGCTGGTTCAGCAGCGCGAGCGACTGGGTGGGCAATATCGTCGGCAGTTCCAAGAGCTGATCTCGGGGGCCCGGCGCCGCACCAGGAGCCGGGCCCGGCGGCGACATTGACGCTTTGTCGACAATCCGCGACATTTCTCGCCCGCCAATGCCCGCCGAGCGCCCTCAGGCGACCCGCGAAGGGTGTCCGGGCGCGTAGGTTGGTCGCTGTTGTCCCGCCCCACCGAGCGCACCGGACCCTCCCCGTGCGCTCCCGCCGCCCACGGAGCAGCATTGGCACGCAAGATCGGCAGCCGCTACACCGTCCACCAGGTGATCGGCCGGGGTTCCGCCGGGACGGTCTGGCTCGGTGAGGGCCCGGACGGCCCGGTCGCGGTCAAGCTGCTGCGCGAGGACCTCGCCGCCGACCAGGTCCTGGTCGGCCGCTTCGTCCAGGAGCGCGCCGCGCTGACCAGCCTCGACCACCCCCGGGTGGTCGGCGTGCGCGACATGGTGGTCGACGGCAGCGACCTCGCCCTGGTGATGGAGCTGGTCCAGGGCACCGACCTGCGCTCCCGGCTGGAGCGCGACGGCGCGCTCACCCCGCAGACCGCCGTCTCGGTCATCGCCGACGTCGCCGACGGCCTGGCCGCCGCGCACGCCGCCGGCATCGTCCACCGCGACGTCAAGCCGGAGAACGTCCTGCTCGACCTCGCCGCCGCCCCCGGGCCGGGCGGCGCCCCGCGCGCCAAGCTGACCGACTTCGGCGTGGCCCGCCTGGTCGACGCCCCGCGCCGGACCCGCGCCACCCGGATCATCGGCACCCCCGACTACCTCGCGCCCGAGATCATCGAGGGCCTGGAGCCGCGCGCCGCCGTCGACATCTACGCCCTCGCCACCGTGCTGTACGAGGTGCTGGCCGGCGTCACCCCGTTCGGCGGCGGCCACACCGGCGCGGTGCTGCGCCGCCACGTCACCGAGCAGGTGCCGCCCGTCCCCGGCCTGCCCGACGGCCTCTGGCGGATCATCGCCGAGTGCCTGGCCAAGGCCCCGGCCTCCCGACTGCGCGCCGCCGAGCTCGCCGCGCGCCTGCGCGAGCAGCTGCCCGCGCTGGCCGGTCTGCCGGTGCTGGCCGTCCCGCAGCAGGGCCGGGCCCCCGCCGAGGAGCAGCTGACCCCCGGCGAGGCGGTGTACGCCGAGGTGGACGCCGGCCCCGGTACGCACAAGCGCCGCCGCGGCCCGGCCGTCCCGCTGGTGCCCGGTGTCGCCCCCGACTCCACCCGGGACACCCACACCAGCCTGCGCCGCCCCTCCGCGCAGGAGCTGGCCTCCTACGCGGCCGAGTCCCGCGCCCAGCGCACGGCCCCGGGCGCGGTCCACCGCCGGGACCGCCAGGCGCTGCTGCGCCGCCGCCGGGTGCTGGCGGTCCTGCTGGCCACCGTCCTGCTGCTGGCCGGCGCGGCCGCCGCCTGGACCGCCTTCGCCGCCACCGCCCCGGGCACCGGGCAGGCCCCCCGCCCGGTCGTCCACTCCGCGCCGCCGCGGGCTCCGTAGGCGACCGGACGACCCCGGTGTCGTCAGGTGCCCCCCCGGAACCATTACCCTGGGTGCGTGGCAGCCGTCGATCCTTCCGAAGAGCTCAAGAACCTCGACACGACCATGGGGTCGATCGAGGCCGTCCTCGACCTGGACAAGATCCGGGCCGACATCGCGCGTCTGGAGGAGGAGGCAGCCGCCCCCGACCTGTGGGACGACCTCGCGAACGCGCAGAAGGTGACCAGCCGGCTCTCCTTCCTCCAGGGCGAACTGCGCCGCGTCGAGGGCCTGCGCGGCCGCATCGACGACCTCGGTGTCCTGTTCGAGCTCGCCGAGGCCGAGGACGACGCGGACACCCGCGTCGAGGCCGAGCAGGAGCTCGGGTCCGTCATGAAGGCGGTCGAGGAGCTGGAGGTCCGGACCCTCCTGTCCGGCGAGTACGACGCCCGCGAGGCGCTGATCAACATCCGCGCCGAGGCCGGTGGCGTGGACGCCGCCGACTTCGCCGAGCAGCTGATGCGCATGTACCTGCGCTGGGCCGAGCGGCACGGGTACCCCACCGAGGTGTACGACACCTCGTACGCGGAGGAGGCCGGCATCAAGTCCGCGACCTTCACCGTCAAGGCGCCCTACGCCTACGGCACCCTCTCGGTCGAGCAGGGCACCCACCGCCTGGTCCGCATCTCGCCCTTCGACAACCAGGGCCGCCGGCAGACCTCCTTCGCCGGTGTCGAGGTGCTCCCGGTCGTCGAGCAGTCCGACCACGTCGACATCGACGAGTCCGAGCTGCGGATCGACGTCTACCGCGCCTCCGGCCCCGGTGGTCAGGGCGTCAACACCACCGACTCGGCGGTGCGCATCACGCACCTCCCGACCGGCGTCGTGGTCTCCTGCCAGAACGAGCGCTCGCAGATCCAGAACAAGGCGTCCGCGATGAACGTCCTCCAGGCCAAGCTGCTGGAGCGGCGTCGCCAGGAGGAGCGGGCCGCCATGGACGCGCTCAAGGACAGCGGCAGCTCCTGGGGCAACCAGATGCGCTCCTACGTGCTGCACCCGTACCAGATGGTGAAGGACGTCCGCACCGAGTACGAGGTCGGCAACCCGCAGGGCGTGCTGGACGGCGACATCGACGGCTTCATCGAGGCCGGCATCCGGTGGCGCAAGCAGCGCGAGACGGCCGCGAACTGAGCGTGAGGCCCGCCCCGGCGGGCCGCACAGCGCGGAAGGCCCCCGACGGATCTCCGTCGGGGGCCTTCCGCATGTCGGTCAGGGCTCAGGCCAGCGCCTGCCGGGCGATCAGTGCCACCGCGATCAGCCCGGCCAGCAGGGCGAGCAGCATCACGGGGGAGAGCGTGGCGAACGGACCCTGCTGCTCCTGCAGCCGGGCCCGGTTGGCGCGGCACACGGGGCAGCGGCCGTCGCTCACGCGGCCGTTGCAGTTGGCGCACACCAGATGGTCGCAGGTCATGCGATCTCCTCCTCGCTGCTACAGCCAACGCACCGGACGGGGCTTTGGTTCCTGTTCTTGCCCTGTGCGGGGGAGTGGCCAACCCCGGCCACCACCTCCACTCTGCCAGGTTCCGGCCGTTCCGGCCCCCGGGCTGTGAGATGCCTCCAAATTTTCGGGGCATAACCGGATATTATCTCCCAAGATTCGGTCGTCGTCCCGGACCGGCCCTGCGAGCCGGGCGCCGGTTCGCGTATGGTCCCAAGCCGGGAGCGGCCGTTTCCGCTCCCTCCGCCCGCCCCTGGGCCGGCCGCCCGGGGTGGATCTACCGAGGACTGGCGCCGCCTAGGATGGCCTCCGTGATGCAGCCGTGATCAGATTCGACAACGTCTCCAAGACCTATCCCAAGCAGAACCGTCCCGCCCTGGACAACGTCTCGCTGGAGATCGAGAAGGGTGAGTTCGTCTTCCTGGTCGGTTCGTCCGGCTCGGGCAAGTCCACCTTCCTGCGCCTGTGCCTGCGCGAGGAGCGCCCCAGCGTCGGCGAGGTGCACGTGCTGGGCAAGGACCTGGGCAAGCTGTCCAACTGGAAGGTGCCGCACATGCGCCGCCAGCTGGGCACCGTCTTCCAGGACTTCCGCCTGCTGCCCAACAAGACGGTCGCGCAGAACGTGGCCTTCGCCCTTGAGGTGATCGGCAAGCCCAAGAGCGCCATCAACAAGGTGGTGCCCGAGGTGCTGGACCTGGTCGGCCTCGGCGGCAAGGAGGACCGCATGCCGGGTGAGCTGTCCGGTGGTGAGCAGCAGCGCGTGGCGATCGCCCGGGCGTTCGTGAACCGCCCGATGCTGCTGATCGCGGACGAGCCCACCGGAAACCTGGACCCGCAGAACTCGGTCGGCATCATGAAGCTGCTGGACCGGATCAACCGCACCGGCACCACGGTGCTGATGGCCACGCACGACCAGGCCATCGTCGACCAGATGCGCAAGCGCGTCATCGAGCTCGACAAGGGGCTGCTGGTCCGCGACCAGGCCCGCGGCGTCTACGGGTACCAGCACTGATCCCGTAGGCCGCCGGCCCGTCTCGCCCGACCAGCAACCGACCCTGGAGTTGTTACCCGCATGCGCGCCCAGTTCGTCCTGTCGGAGATCGGTGTGGGTCTCCGCCGCAACCTGACGATGACCATCGCGGTCGTCGTCAGCGTCGCGCTCTCCCTCGCCCTCGCCGGTGCCTCCCTGCTGGTCCGTGACCAGGTGAACTCCATGAAGGGGTACTGGTACGACAAGGTCGAGGTGAGCATCTACTTCTGCACCAAGTCGGATGCCCGCAACTCGCCGCAGTGCCAGAACGGCGCGGCCACCGACCAGCAGGTCGCCGACATCAAGACCCAGCTCGACAAGATGGACTCGGTCGTCCAGACCTCCACCTTCGAGGACTCGGCCGAGGCGTACAAGCACTGGAAGGAGATGAACCCGGACAACCCGCTCATCTCCGTCCTCGGTCCGGAGGCCATCCCGCAGTCCTGGCGGGTGAAGTTGAAGGACCCGACCAAGTACGACGTCATCCAGAGCGCCTTCGCCGGCAAGCCCGGTGTGAAGTCGGTCGAGGACCAGCGCAAGATCCTGGAGAACCTCTTCGGCCTGCTGAACGGTCTCCAGACGGCGGCCTTCGTGATCATGGTGCTGATGCTCTTCGTGGCGTTGCTGCTGATCGTCAACACCGTCCGGGTGTCGGCGTTCAGCAGGCGGCGCGAAACCGGCATCATGCGCCTGGTCGGTGCCTCGAACTTCTACGTCCAGATGCCGTTCATCGCCGAGGCCGCTTTCGCCGCGCTGCTCGGCGCGGTGATGGCCTCCGGACTGCTGCTCGGCGGGCACTTCTTCGTCCACAGCTGGCTGGCCGACCGGGTGCAGTTCATCCACTTCATCGGGCTCGGCTCGGTCCTGGCGGTGATACCGCTGCTGGTGGTGGTCGGTATGGGCATGGCCGGCATCGCGGCGTTCTTCACGCTGCGCAAGTACCTCAAGGTCTGACCCCGGCCCCGAACGGCCCCGTACGGCACTGCGCCGTACGGGGCCGTCGGCGTTTCGCCGTCGGCCGATCCGGCCCGCCGTGCTCCACGCTGCGCCTACACTCCGATGCCATGCCAGAAACTCCGCGCAGAGCACGTCAGGCGGCCACCCTCAGCCTGGTGTTCGGCGCCGTGCTGCTGGCCGGGGCCGCGACCGGCGCCTGGGGCGACCCGGCCGCACCGCGCCCGCGCCCCTCCGCCGACGCGGCCCCGGCGGCCGTCGCCACGCTCGGCGCCGGCCAGGACCCGGCCGGCGCCGCCCTCTCCGAGCAGCAGGCCGAGCACCTGATCGGCGCCAACGGGGACCGCTGGGGCGCCTACTACAGCGCGCAGGAGTACGCCGAGTTCAGCCAGGGCCTGGACGGCCGCTACCTCGGCGTGGGCCTCTCGGTCGGCCGCGGTCAGGACGGGCTCACCACGGTCTCCCAGGTGCAGCCGGGCGGACCGGCGGCCGCCGCCGGGATCGCGGTCGGCGACCGGTTGCTGCGGATCGGCCCGGACCAGGCCGACCGGCTGCCGGTCACCGAGGTGGTGGCCCGGTTGCGCGGGCGCGAGGGCGAGCGCCAGGTCGGCTCCGAGGTCACCCTGGACGTCCGGCGCGGCGACGGCGAGGTCCGCGAGGTCCGGCTGTGCCGGGCCCTGCTGGACAGCCAGCAGGTCGCGGTCGAACGCCTGGACAAGGGGGTGGTGCGGATCGCCGTACGGGCCTTCACCAGCGGCGTCGCCGAGCAGGTGCGGGCCGCCGCGCACGGCGCCCACGGGGTGGTGCTCGACCTGCGGGGGAACTCCGGCGGGCTGGTCGAGGAGGCCGCCGGCACCGCGGCGGTCTTCCTGGACGGCGGCCCGGTCGGCTCCTACCGGGAGCGCGGCGGGACGAGGGAGCTGACCGCCCCGCCCGGCGGCGACCAGCGCGTCCCGCTGGTGGTGCTGGTGGACGGCGGCACCATGAGCGCCGCCGAACTGCTCACCGGCGCCCTGCAGGACCGCAGCCGGGCCGTAGTGGTGGGCGGCCGGACCTTCGGCAAGGGCACCGTCCAGCAGCCCAGCCGGCTGGCCGACGGCGCGGTGCTGGAGCTGACCGTCGGGCGCTACTACACCCCCGCCGGCCGCTCCCCGGAGGGCGTCGGCCTGCTGCCCGACGTCCCCGCGGCCGGCACCGAGGACGCCGGCGCGCTGGCCCTGCGGGTGCTCGCGGGGCTCGGGACCCGGACCTGAGGCGCGGCGGTAAAGGGGCTGCTCGTCGCCGCGTCGGGATGCGAGAATGACGGCGTTATGGCAAAGGAAACCGGACACAAGCTGATCGCGCAGAACAAGAAGGCGCGACACGAGTACACCATCCTCGACACCTACGAGTGCGGTCTCGTGCTCACCGGCACCGAGGTCAAGTCGCTGCGCGAAGGGCGGGCCAACCTGGTCGACGGCTATGCCTACATCCAGAACCACGAGGCGTGGATCGACAACGTCTTCATCCCCGAGTACACCCAGGGGACGTGGACCAACCACGCCGCGCGGCGCAAGCGCAAGCTGCTGCTGCACCGGCTGGAGATCCAGAAGATCGAGGCCAAGGTCCGGGACGCGGGCCACACCCTGATCCCGCTCTCGCTGTACTTCAAGGACGGCCGGGTGAAGCTCGAACTGGCGCTCGCCATCGGCAAGAAGCTGTACGACAAGCGCCAGACGCTGCGCGAGAAGCAGGACACCCGTGAGACGGCACGCGCGGTGGCGGCGGCGCGGCGTCGGCAGAGCTGACCGCCGGCCACGTCGGAGTCAATCCGCTGGACCCTCGCAGGCCGCCTCGCGTAGGATGGCGCCAGCACCACGGACGGCTACCGTCCGAGTTGTTTCTCAACAAAACATGGGGATGATCGGTTTCGACAGGGGAAGTCGAAACAGGAGAAGCGAGCCGAGGAACGCGGCAATGATCTCGTTAACCATCTGTCGCAAACAAATAATCGCCAACTCTAAGCGCGATTCCCAGCAGTTCGCTCTCGCTGCCTAATAACAGCTAAGAGTGCTTGGGTGTCAGACCGGGGAGTTCCCGACCCGGACCCTGGCATAATCTAGGGAACTCAACCGTCCGCCCGGGCTGCGGGGGTGGATGGGAAATCAAACAGCAGCTGGGCCTGTTGGCGGCTTGTCCGCGTGACTGCCAGGGCCGAGAAACTCACAGCGGACTGCGCTCGGAGAAGTCCTGAATCCACTCCACTGGACCCGGGTTCGATTCCCGGCATCTCCACCACCCCATGTTTGATCGAAGGCCGCCCACCGCTCAGCGGGGGGCGGCCTTCGTGCGTCCCCGGGGCCCTCCAGGTGTCGTTCCGCCGCCCCTCCTCCCCACGCAGTCCGGCCCTGGTGCGGCGCGGAGGAGGGGCGGGGGCGTAGGATTTTCCGTCCGCTCGTTTCCCGAGCCGGACCCCATCCATCGCAGGACGTACGTCAGGGGGCTTCTTGGGCGAGCACGGCTCCACCCAGTACTCCGCCGCAACCACCGAGGCCATGCAGAGCAACACGGACACCACCGCCGTCACCGATTCCGAGACCGTCCGCGAGCGCGAGATCGCCGGGGAACAGCGTCACCTCGACAACGTGTACCACCGCCTGGAGGAGAAGCTCGCCGAGGCCGAGTACATCCTGGAGGACGCCGCCAAGCGCGTGCAGGTCGGCACCCCCGGCGCGCTCGCCGAGCGCGACGCCCAGGTGTACCGGGCCGGCGCCCACCTCCAACGGCTCAACAACGAGTTCGAGGACTTCCTCTTCGGCCGGATCGACCTCCAGCAGGCCGATGCCCCGGAGGAGTACGGAATTCCCTCCGACACCCCGCTCGACCCGGCCGACCCGGCCGTCGCCGAGACCCTGCACATCGGCCGGCTCGGAGTGCTGGACGCCGAGTACGGCCCGCTGGTGATCGACTGGCGGGCGCCGGCCGCGGCGCCCTTCTACCGCGCCACGCCGCTGGAGCCCGGCCGGGTCGTCCGGCGCCGGGTGATCCGCTCCAAGGGCCGCAAGGTGATCGGGGTGGAGGACGACCTGCTGCGCCCCGACCTCACCCCCACCCTGGACGGTCGCGAGCTGGCCGTGGTCGGCGACGGCGCGCTGATGGCCTCGCTCGGCCGGGCCCGCAGCCACTCGATGCGCGACATCGTCTCGTCCATCCAGAAGGAGCAGGACGAGGTGATCCGCGCCGCCGCGGCCGGGGCCACCCTGGTCACCGGCGGCCCCGGCACCGGCAAGACCGCCGTCGCCCTGCACCGCGCCGCCTTCCTGCTCTACCAGGACCGCCGCCGCTACGCCGGGGGCATCCTGGTGGTCTCCCCGACCCCGCTGCTGGTCTCCTACACCGAGGGCGTGCTGCCCTCGCTCGGTGAGGAGGGGCAGGTCGCGATCCGCGCGGTCGGCTCGCTGGTGGACGGCATCGAGGCGGGCACCTACGACACCCCGGAGGCGGCCCGGATCAAGGGCTCGGCCCGGATGACGCAGCTGCTGCGCCGGGCCGCCCGGGCCGCGCTGGAGCTGGGCGCGCCGCAGGAGCTCAAGGTGGTCGCCCGCGGCGAGGTGCTGCGGCTGGACGCCGGCCGCCTGAAGGCCGTCCGCGGCAACGTGATCGGCTCGGGCGGCACCCCGCTGAACCTGCTGCGCCCGCGCGCCCGCAGGCTGCTGCTGGACGCGCTCTGGCAGGAGGTCACCCGGCACCTGCCCAGGCCGACCGACCACTACGCCCGGGAGCAGCGCCAGGAGGAGAAGGAGTCCTTCGACGACTACGTCTCCGACGAGGCGCCGTTCCTGGACTTCCTGGACGCCTGGTGGCCCGCGCTGAGCCCGCGCCGGGTGCTCGGCACGCTCAAGCAGAGCCGGCACACCAACCGGATCGCCCGCCGGGCCGTCACCCCGGAGGAGGCCAGGGTGCTGGCCGGCTCCTGGCGGCACCTGTCCGAGCGCGGCGAGGGCGAGCTGTCGGCGCACGACGTGGCGCTGGTGGACGAGCTCCAGGTGCTGCTCGGCGAGTCGGCCCGTCCGAAGGTCCGCGAGGTCGACGCGGTGGACCTGCTGAGCGGGCTGGACGAGGTCACCACCTTCGCCGACCGCAACTCCAGACAGCGCGAGCGCGTGCCGGTGGAACGCACCGAGTACGCGCACATCATCGTGGACGAGGCGCAGGACCTCACCCCGATGCAGTGGCGGATGATCGGCCGCCGCGCCCGGACGGCCACCTGGACGATCGTCGGTGACCCGGCGCAGTCCTCCTGGCCGTTCCCGCAGGAGGCGCAGGGCGCGCTGGACGAGGTGCTGGCGGGCAAGCCGCGCCGCCGCTACACGCTGACCGTGAACTACCGGAACCCGGCCGAGATCGCCGAGGTGGCGGCCAAGGTGCTGGCGCTGGCGGCCCCGGGCACCCCCTCGCCGAGCGCGGTGCGCCATGTCGGCGTGGAGCCGCGCTTCGCGGCCGTCACCGATCCGTCGCCCCGGGCGTTCGGCGAGGCGGCCCGGGCCGAGCTGGACCGGTTGCTGGCGGAGGTGGACGGCACCGTGGCGGTCGTCGTGCCGATGGACCGCCGGGCCGAGGCGGCCGGGTGGATCGAGGGTCTGGGCGCCCGCGCGGTGGCGCTGGGCAGCCTGGAGGCCAAGGGCCTGGAGTACGACGCGACCGTGGTCGCCGACCCGACCGGGATCGCCGGCGAGTCGGAGGCCGGCCTGCGGGTGCTCTACGTGGCGCTCACCCGGGCGACCCAGCGGCTGACGGTGCTCTCCGGTCCGGACGACCTGCCGGACGCGGCCGGCGTGCCCGCGCTGCTGCACGGCTGACCGTCCGTCACGGCGCGTCGGCGCACGAAGAAGGCCCCTCACCACCGGTGAGGGGCCTTCAGACGTTGATGACACCGACCCGCCATGCTCGCCTCGCGGCAAGTGGTCCCTCGAAGGGACGAAGGTTGGGCCCGGGGGCTTGGATCGAGCCGGTGTCCCGTCCAATGTAACGCATCTGCCCGGCGAGGCAAGAAGTTGTCGAGTCCGCACACTCAATGAACGTTATTTCTGGCTTCGCCCTGGTAGGTGCGACGATCGAGGTCTAGCATGCGCAGGCGAAGGGCTTCAACATTCTGTTGAAGCAGCTGACCGGACGGAAGAAGGAACGTCGATGGCGACGGTGCCCAGTGTCTCCAACTCGATCACGGTGCGGCTGGAGGTCCCGGCCAGGGGCAACGCCGTCAGCGCGATCACCACGGCGGTCGAGTCCTCCGGCGGCTCGGTCACCGGCCTCGACGTCACCGCCTCCGGCCTGGAGGCCCTGCGGATCGACGTGACGGTCGCCGCGTCCTCGGTCGCGCACGGCGAGGAGATCGTCGAGAAGCTCCGGGCGATCGACGGCGTGTCGATCGGCAAGGTCTCGGACCGTACCTTCCTGATGCACCTCGGCGGCAAGATCGAGATGTCCTCGAAGCTCCCGATCCGCAACCGTGACGACCTGAGCATGATCTACACCCCGGGTGTCGCCCGGGTCTGCCTGGCGATCGCCGAGAACCCCGAGGACGCCCGCCGCCTCACCATCAAGCGCAACAGCGTCGCGGTGGTCACCGACGGCTCGGCGGTGCTGGGCCTGGGCAACATCGGTCCGGCGGCCGCGCTGCCGGTCATGGAGGGCAAGGCGGCCCTGTTCAAGCGCTTCGCCGGCATCGACGCCTGGCCGATCTGCCTGGACACCCAGGACACCGACGAGATCGTGGCGATCGTCAAGGCGATCGCCCCCGGCTTCGCCGGCATCAACCTGGAGGACATCTCCGCGCCGCGCTGCTTCGAGATCGAGGCCCGACTGCGCGAGGCCCTGGACATCCCGGTCTTCCACGACGACCAGCACGGCACCGCGATCGTGGTGCTGGCGGCGCTGACCAACGCGCTCAAGGTGGTCGGCAAGGAGATCGGCGACATCCGGGTGGTGATGTCGGGCGCCGGCGCCGCCGGCACCGCGATCCTCAAGCTGCTGCTGGCGGCCGGCGTCGAGCACGCCACCGTCGCGGACGTCCGGGGCGTGGTCCACCAGGGCCGTGACGACCTCAACGACTCGCTGCGCTGGATCGCCGAGCACACCAACCGCTCGGGCCGCACCGGCAGCCTCAAGGAGGCCGTGGCGGGCGCCGACGTCTTCATCGGCGTCTCGGCCCCGAACGTGCTCGACGGCGACGACCTGGCCACCATGGCCGGGGACGCGATCGTCTTCGCGCTGGCCAACCCGGACCCGGAGGTCGACCCGGCGATCGCCCGGCAGACCGCCGCGGTGGTCGCCACCGGCCGCAGCGACTTCCCGAACCAGATCAACAACGTGCTGGTCTTCCCCGGTGTCTTCCGCGGCCTGCTGGACGCCCAGAGCCGCACGGTGAACACCGAGATGATGATCGCCGCGGCCCGGGCCCTGGCCACCACCGTCGCGGACGACGAGCTGAACGCGAACTACATCATCCCGAGCGTCTTCCACAAGGACGTCGCCAAGACGGTGGCCGCCGCCGTCCGGGACGCCGCGCTGGCCGGCGCCCAGGAGGACCCGGCGCCGTCCCGGCCGACCCCGGGCATCGTCGGCACCCTGGACACCTCCTCCTTCCCCGTCGTCAGGCTCTGACGGAGCCGTGGGACACGTGGCGCGGATCGGTCAAATGACCGATTGGCGTCCCTACCCACCCAAGTCCGCCCCGAACCCTTGCGACACAAGGGCGAGGGGCGTGTTTGGGCTTGTCGTGCCTAGGGCGTACGGTAGCCCTGCACGGGGCAGGCGTGTCCGACAAGTACGGAACGTCCCCCTGGTCTTCCGGCGCGTCGTCCCGACCGCCGCCCGCGCCGGTCCGCCGGAGCCGACGGAGCGTCACACCTCCGGCGGGAGGGCGTTGTTCGGGTGGCACGGCCGGGGCCCGATTGGCTTTCTCGGGGCCGGTCGGGGCAGGATTCGTATCCAGGCAGGCAGACGGGCCTTCGAGGGCACCGACCGCGGCACAGGGCGCGAACCCGGCCTGCGACCACGCATTGCCTGAATGAGCACTGTGTGCGGACCTGCGGCCTATCCGGTGCCCCCGGAGGGAGTACCGATGGGCCCCCGTACACCGCAAGCGAACAGACCACAGGAGTACACATGAACCGCAGTGAGCTGGTGGCCGCGCTGTCCGAGCGCGCCGAGGTGACCCGCAAGGACGCCGACGCCGTTCTGGCCGCCTTCGCCGAGATCGTCGGCGAGGTCGTCGCCAAGGGCGACGAGAAGGTCACCATCCCCGGTTTCCTGACCTTCGAGCGCACCCACCGCGCTGCCCGCACCGCCCGCAACCCGCAGACCGGTGAGCCGATCCAGATCGCGGCCGGCTACAGCGCCAAGGTGAGCGCGGGCTCCAAGCTCAAGGAAGCCGCCAAGGGCGCCTGAGCAACCCCTTGAACGCCGAGAGGCCGGGTTCCCTTCGGGGAGCCCGGCCTCTCGCCGTGCCGGCCGCCCACCGGCGGCCGCCGGTCAGGCGGTGACCAGCCGCTCGCTGGGCAGCTCGACGTGGGCGCCGAGGTCGCGAAGCTTCTCCATGAAGTTCTCGTAGCCGCGGTTGATCAGGTCGATGCCGTGCACGGTCGAGGTTCCCTCGGCCGCCAGCGCCGCGATCAGGTACGAGAAGCCGCCGCGCAGGTCCGGGATGACCAGCTCGGAGCCGATCAGCTTGGACGGGCCGGAGACGACCGCGGAGTGCTGGAAGTTGCGGGCGCCGAAGCGGCACGGGGTGGCGCCCAGGCACTCGCGGTAGAGCTGGATGTGGGCGCCCATCTGGTTCAGCGCCCCGGTGAAGCCCAGCCGCGACTCGTACACCGTCTCGTGCACGATCGACAGGCCGGTCGCCTGGGTCAGCGCGACGACCAGCGGCTGCTGCCAGTCGGTCTGGAAGCCGGGGTGGACGTCGGTCTCCAGCGCGATCGCCTTGAGCTCGCCGCCCGGGTGCCAGAACCGGATGCCCTCGTCGTCCACCTCGAAGGCGCCACCGACCTTCCGGAAGGTGTTGAGGAAGGTCATCATCTCCAGCTGGCGGGCGCCGCGGACGTAGATGTCGCCCTTGGTGGCCAGCGCCGCGCAGGCCCAGGAGGCGGACTCCAGCCGGTCCGGCAGGGCGCGGTGGTTGTAGCCGGAGAGCTCGTCCACACCGGTGATCAGGATGGTCCGGTCGGTGCCCATGGTGATGATCGCGCCCATCTTCTGCAGGACGCAGATGAGGTCGACGATCTCCGGCTCCACGGCCGCGTTGCGCAGCTCGGTGACGCCCTCGCACAGGACGGCGGTGAGCAGTACCTGCTCGGTCGCGCCGACCGAGGGGTAGGGCAGCTCGATCCGGGTGCCGCGCAGTCGCTGCGGGGCCACCAGGTAGGTGCCCTGCGGGTGCTTCTCGATGCTGGCGCCGAACTGGCGCAGCACCTCGAAGTGGAAGTCGACGGGGCGGCCGCCGATGTCGCAGCCGCCGAGGCCGGGGATGAACGCGTGGCCCAGGCGGTGCAGCAGCGGGCCGCAGAAGAGGATCGGGATGCGCGAGGAGCCGGCGTGCGCGTCGATGTCGGCGACGTTGGCGCTCTCCACGTGGGAGGGGTCGAGGATCAGCTCGCCGTCCTCGTCGCCGGTGCGCACGGTCACCCCGTGCAGCTGGAGCAGACCGCGGACCACCTTGACGTCGCGGATGTCCGGGACGTTGCGCAGTCTGCTGGGGCCCTGCCCGAGGAGGGCGGCGACCATGGCCTTGGGGACCAGGTTCTTCGCACCGCGGACGCGGATCTCGCCTTCGAGCGGGTTTCCGCCGTGGACCAGCAGGACGTCGTCGGTCATCGTTCTCGCAATCCGGGGTGCCAGAGGAGTGGGTGCGGCTCCGGGTGGGAGCCGGGCGGTGGACCGGTCGTACGGGCGCGCTCGGGCCCCCGGTGTGACCGAGTCGGCACCGTATAAGGGCGTCCACCATCAGTAGATGGTAGTAGGCGTCTCGGTGGTTCCCGTGTGCCTCTCCCGTGATGGTGCTCTCTCGGGGTGGTCCTCCGCCCGCCGATGCGTCCGTACGGGTGTTCGCGCGGCTGTTCGTGAGGGTGTCCGCGTGGATGTCCGCGCGGGGTGGCGGGTCTTCGTCGGCCGGCTTCGCGTTGAGGTGTCCGGCCCCGGTGGTTCTGCGGGATCATGTGAGACATGACGGCGGCCCACACCCCCGGAGGCCGGTCGCACACCGGCCGCCTGCTCGTCGCGACGCCCGTGCTCACCGACCCGAACTTCGCCCGGGCGGTGGTGCTCCTCCTCGACCACGACGCCGAGGGGGCGCTCGGTGTGGTCCTCAACCGGCCGACGCCGGTGGAGGTGGGCACCGTCCTGGACGGCTGGGGCGCCCTGGTCGGGCACCCGGCCGTGGTGTTCCAGGGCGGGCCGGTGGCGCTGGACTCGGCGCTCGGCCTGGCGGTGGCGCCGGGGGAGCCGGAGACCGTCGAGCCGCTCGGCTGGCGGCGGGTGCACGGGGCGATCGGCCTGGTCGACCTGGAGGCGCCGCCCGAGGTGCTGGCCGGGGAGCTGGGGGGTCTGCGGATCTTCGCCGGGTACGCGGGCTGGTCGCCGGGCCAGCTGGAGGCCGAGCTCGGCACCGGCGCCTGGTACCTGGTCGACTGCGAGCCGGGGGACATCTCCAATCCCGAGCCGGAGCGGCTGTGGCGCGCCGTGCTGCGCCGTCAGCGCGGTCCGCTGGCGCTGCTGGCGACGTACCCGGACGACCCCACGCTGAACTGACCGGCCCGGACCTCGGCGGCCCCGTCCGGAGCGCCGCGCCGGTCGAGCGGGCGGCGTCACCGGCACGACACTGGCCGGGTTTCCCGGGGCGCCCATAGACTTGGCACCTATGAGCACTCTTGAGCCCGAGCGCGGCCTCGGCACCGGCACCCTGGTCGAGCCCGTCCCCCAGGTGTCCAACGGCGACGGCGACCACGAGCGCTTCGCGCACTATGTCCAGAAGGACAAGATCATGGAGAGCGCGCTCTCCGGGTCCCCCGTGGTGGCGCTCTGCGGCAAGGTGTGGGTGCCCGGCCGCGACCCGAAGAAGTACCCGGTCTGCCCGATGTGCAAGGAGATCTACGACGGCATCGGCAAGCCGCAGGACGGCAAGGGCGGCGACGACAAGTAGCCGGTCCGGTCCGGCCCGGGCGTCCCGGGCGGTCCGGCGGGGTGCCGCCGCGCGGAGCGTCGCCCCGCGCGGCGCCGTCGCGCACGGCGGTCCGCGCCGTTGTGCGCAGTGCCGTTGTGCACAGCGCCGTTTTGCACTGTGCCACATTGTGCGGAGTGGTCTATGCCAGTTGGCCGGGCCGGGGGCAGGATGGCGGAATGGACCTCATTCCCGCCCCCTTGAGTTCCGTCCGCCTCCAGGACCAGGACTTCCCCCTCGACCGCAGCACCACCCTGACCGCGCCGCCGGCGCTGGCCGGCGCCGAGCGGTGGCTGCGCACCGCGCTGACCACCGCCACCGGACTGCCGCTCGGCCCGGGGCGCCCCGGCGAGGGCATCGAACTGGTCCACGACGGATCGTTGGCCGGTGAGGCGTACCGGATCGCGGTGCGCCCCGGCCACGCCGTGGTCACGGCCGGCGGCCCGGCCGGCGCGCTCTGGGGCGCCCAGACCCTGCGCCGGCTGCTCGGCCCGGACGCCTACCGCCGGGCCCCGCTGCGCGACACCGGGTGGGTGCTGCCCGGCGTCGACATCGAGGACGCCCCCCGCTTCGGCTGGCGCGGCGCGCTGCTGGACGTCGCCCGCCACTTCCTGCCCAAGTCCGACGTCCTGCGCTTCATCGACCAGCTCTCCGCGCACAAGCTCAACGTGCTCCACCTGCACCTGACCGACGACCAGGGCTGGCGGGTGGAGATCAAGCGGTACCCGAAGCTCACCGAGCTGGCCTCCTGGCGCGAGCGCTCGATGGTCGGCTACCGGTCCGCCCAGCGCCGCGACGACCGCCCGCACGGCGGTTTCTACACCCAGGACGACCTGCGCGAGATCGTCGCGTACGCCGCCGAACGGGCGATCACCGTCGTGCCGGAGATCGACCTTCCGGGGCACTCCCAGGCCGCCATCCGCGCCTACCCCGAGCTGGGCAACACCGACGTGGTGGACACCGCGGCCCTGGGCGTGTGGACCGACTGGGGGGTGAGCCACAACGTCCTCAACCCCTCCGAGGGCACCGTCCGGTTCTTCGAGGGGGTGCTGGAGGAGGTCCTGGAGCTCTTCCCGTCCGAGTTCGTCCACCTGGGCGGCGACGAGTGCCCGAAGGAGCAGTGGAAGGACAGCGCCGCGGCCCAGGAACGGATCCGGGAGCTCGGCCTGAGCAACGAGGACGAGCTGCAGAGCTGGGTGATCCGCCACTTCGACCGGTGGCTGGCCGAGCGCGGGCGCCGGCTGATCGGCTGGGACGAGATCCTGGAGGGTGGGCTGGCCCCCGGTGCCGCCGTCTCCTCCTGGCGCGGCTACGGCGGCGGGATCGCCGCCGCGCAGGCCGGGCACGACGTGGTGATGTGCCCCGAGCAGCACGTCTACCTGGACCACCGGCAGGCCCCGGGCGCGGAGGAGCCGATCCCGGTCGGCTTCGTCCGCACCCTGGAGGACGTGTACCGGTTCGAGCCGGTGCCGGCGCAGCTCGACGAGGTCGCGGCCCGTCGGGTGATCGGTACCCAGGCCAACCTGTGGAGCGAGTTCATGGACAGCGCCCGGGACATCGACTACCGGGCCTTCCCCCGGCTGGCGGCCTTCTCGGAGGTGGCCTGGTCCGCGCTGCCCACCGACCCGGCCGAGCGCGACTACGCGGGCTTCGAGCGCCGGATGGAGTCCCACCGGGCGGTGCTGGACGCGCTCGGCGTCGAGTACCGGCCGGCCGCCGGGCCGCACCCCTGGCAGCGCCGGCCCGGGGTGGCCGGCCGCCCGATCGAGGGTCCGCCGCCGGTGGTCTGACCGCGGTCCGACGACCGGCTCCGGTGGCGCCCGGGAACTTCTGAGTGGTCATCCGACGTCAAGAACAGATGAACATCTGCTCCGGTCCGGTTCGGGCCGGAGCAGATACCGCCCGGTATGCGTCCCAATCGGGCAGTTCCGTGCGCCAGTCCCGAAATGATCATCGAGCATTGTGTGCCAGAGTTGCCCAACCCGGCCCGATCGCCCGTACCCTACGGGCCAGGCCGGGCTGCCGACGCGGACACCCCGGCCGAGGGCCGCGGGCGGCAGGCGATCGATGAGCAAGTGGAGCACGGTGGGACCCAGGTGAACCGGACGATCATGCTGCCGGCCTCCCTCGACGAGGCCGTCGACGCGCTGGCCGCCACCCCGGCCGCGGTACCGGTGGCGGGCGCCACCGACTTGATGGAGGCCGTCAATGCGGGGCGGCTGCGCCCCGCCGCCCTGATCGGCCTCGGCCGGATCACCGAGCTGCGCGGCTGGCGCTACGAGGACGGCGGCACCGCCGTCCTCGGCGCCGGACTCACCCACGCCCGGATGGACCGCCCCGACTTCGCGGCGCTGATCCCCGCCCTCGCCGACGCCGCCCGGACCGCGGGCCCCCCGCAGGTGCGCAACGTCGGCACCCTCGGGGGCAACATCGTCACCGCCTCGCCGGCCGGTGACACCCTCCCGGTGCTGGCCGCGCTGGAGGCCACCGCGACCCTCGCCCGGGCCGGCGCCACCCGTGAGGTCCCGGTCAGCCACCTGCTCACCGGCCTCGACCCGCTGCGCCCCGGCGAACTGCTCACCTGGGTGCGCGTCCCGCTGCTGCACGCCCCGCAGGTCTTCCTCAAGGCCACCGGCCGCAGCGGCCCGGCCCGCGCCACCGCGTCCGTCGCCCTCGTCCTCGACCCCGCCCGGCGCGCCGTGCGCTGCGCCGTCGGGGCCGTCGCCCCGGTGCCGCTGCGCCCGCTGGAGGCCGAGGCCTGGGTCGCCGGCTGCATCGACTGGGACGGCGGCCGCGAGATCGACCCCACCGCGACGGCCGCCTTCGGCGAGTACGTGGCCGCCGCCTGCGTACCCGACAGCTACGGCGCCGAGGGCGCCTGGGAGGCCGTGACCGAGGGGCCGAGCGCGGCCGCCGTTCGGCTGCGGCGTACCGTATCGGTGCTGGCCCGCCGGGCACTGGGAAGGGCGCTGAAGTGACCACTGACCCCATCGGAACCCTCGACGCCGGCCCGCTCGACCACGCGCCGCAGGTCAGCCGCGAGCTGCGCCCCTGCGCCTCGTACACGTTGCGGGTCAACGGTTTCGAACGGCCCGTCACCGACGCCTGGATCGGCGAGAGCCTGCTCTACGTGCTGCGCGAGCGGCTCGGGCTGGCCGGCGCCAAGGACGGCTGCGAGCAGGGCGAGTGCGGCGCCTGCTCGGTCCAGGTGGACGGCCAGCTGGTGGCCGGCTGCCTGGTGCCCGCCGCGCTGGCCGCGGACAGCGAGATCAACACCGTCGAGGGCCTGTCGGCCGGCGGCGGCGCCAGCGAGGTCCAGCAGGCGCTGGCCGAGTCCGGCGCGGTGCAGTGCGGCTACTGCACGCCCGGCATGGCGATGGCCGTCCACGACCTGCTCCAGCGCAACCACCGGCCCACCGAGGTCGAGGCCCGGCAGGCGCTCTGCGGCAACCTCTGCCGGTGCACCGGCTACCGGGGCGTCCTGGCCGCGGTGCAGAGCGTCGCCGACGCCCGCGCCCTGGAGGCCGAGGAGGCGGAGGAGGCCCACGCGGCCGCCGCCGAGGGGCCCGCTCCGGCCGGCGACACCCCCGCGGCCGCGCCGGCGGTGCCCGAGCCCGCCGCCGACCTGCCGGTCTACACCGACGCCGACGCCTGGATCGAGCACGTCCCGCGGCCGCCCGTCGAGGAGACCCCGACCACCGCCGGGACGGGCCTCGGCGTCGGAGTCCCGTACGGCGCCCCCGACGGCCAGGGCGGCTACGACAGCGGCGTGTACGACACCGCGGTGCTCCCGCCCGTCCCGGGCATCCCCGCCCAGGCCGGCGGGGGGCAGGGGTACTACCCGCCGCAGGGCTACCCCGAGCAGCAGCCGTACCAGGGCACCCCCGCGCACGGCACCTACCTGCCCGGCGGCTACCCGGACGGCGGTTATCCGCCGCAGTCCGGCTACGACGCCTCGCCGTACGACGGCCCGGTCTACGAGCAGACCCCCGCGCACGGCATCCCGGCACCCGGCGCCGGCTTCGACGGCACCGCCTTCGACGGGACCGGCTTCGAGGGCGCGCCCGCCCTCGGCGCGCCGTACGTCCACACGCCCCCGCACGGGGTCCCGGCCGGGGGCACCGCTCCCGCCGGCGTCCCGTACGGTGCCACCCCCGCTCACGGCATCCGCCTCCCCGAGGACGACCACGCATCATGACGTCGCCTACCGACATCGGCGCAGCACCCCAGCAGGACGGCGACGAGGGCGCCGCACGGGAGCCGTTCGGGCTGGGCAGCTCCCCGCTGCGCAGCGACGCCCTGCCGAAGGCGCTCGGCATCTACCCGTACGCCGCCGACCTCTGGGCGGAGGGCCTGCTCTGGGGCGCGGTGCTGCGCTCGCCGCACCCGCACGCGCGCATCAAGGGCATCGACACCTCGGCCGCGCTCGCGCTGCCGGGCGTGCACGCGGTGGTCACCTCCGCGGACCTGCCGCCCGGCCCGGACGGCACCCCCGACGGTGCCCCGGCCGGGCCGATCGTCGCGGACCGGCCGGTCCTGGCCGCCGGCGTGGTGCGCCACCACGGCGAGCCGGTCGCCGCGGTCGCCGCCGATCACCCCGACACCGCCCGGCTGGCGGTCGGTCTGATCGCCGTCGAGTACGAGCCCCTGGAGGCGGTGACCGATCCCGAGCAGGCCTTCACGGCCGGCCCGCTGCACCCGGACGGCAACCTCTTCCGGCACCTGCCGCTGCGCACCGGTGACCCCGACGCGGCCGGCGAGATCATCGTCGAGGGCCTCTACCAGGTCGGCCGTCAGGACCCGGCGCCGCTCGGCGCCGAGGCGGGCCTGGCCGTGCCGCGCCCGGACGGCGGCGTCGAACTGCATCTGTCGTCCACCGACCCGCACGGTGACCGCGACCGCACCGCCGCCTGCCTCGGCCTGGAGCCGGACCGGGTCCGGCTGGTCGTCACCGGCGTGCCCGGCGCCACCTCGGACCGCGAGGACCTCTCGTTCCAGGTCACCCTGGCGCTGCTGGCGCTGCGCACCGGCCGCCCGGTGAAGATGACCCTCACCCGTGAGGAGTCGTTCCACACCCACACCTCCCGTCACCCGGCGCTGCTGCGCTACCGTCACCACGCCGACGCCGAGGGCAAGCTGGTCAAGGTGGAGGCGCAGATCCTGCTGGACGGCGGCGCCTACGCGGACGTCTCGGCCGAGGCGCTGGCCGCCGCCACCGCCTTCTCGGTCGGCCCCTACGTCTGCCCGAACGTCTTCGTGGACGCCTGGGCGGTGCGCACCAACAACCCGCCGGCCGGCCGGATGCGCGGTGAGGGCGCCCTGCAGGCCTGCTTCGCCTACGAGTCGCAGCTGGACCAGCTGGCCGCCCGGGTCGGCGTGGACCCGGTGGAGATCCGCCGGCGCAACGCGATGGCGACCGGTGACCCGATGCCCACCGGCCAGGCCGTCACCTGCCCCGCGCCGGTGGCCGCGCTGCTGGAGGCCGTCGCCGAGGAGCCGCTGCCCGCGCTGCCGGTGGACGATCCGGACGCCGAGTGGCTGCTGCCCGGTGGGCCCGGCGGCGCCGGCGACCCGGCGGCGGTGCGGCGCGGTATCGGCTACGCGGTCGGCATGGTGCACATGCTGGGCGCCGAGGGCGAGGACGAGGTCTCCACCGCGACGGTGCGGGTCAGCGGTGACCACGCCACGGTGATCTGCGCGGCCGTCGACTCCGGCCAGGGCTTCGCCACCCTGGCGCGGCAGATCGTGCAGTCGGTGCTGGGGATCAACGAGGTCTACATCGCCCCGGCCGACAGCGACCAGTCGATCGCCGGGCCCGCCGCCCGCGGCCGGCACACCTGGGTCTCCGGCGGCGCGGTCGAGCGGGCCGCGCTGATGGTCCGCCATCAGCTGCTCCAGCCGATCGCCGCCGACTTCGGGATGTCGGTGGAGCTGCTGCAGATCTCCGACGGCAAGATCACCTCCTACGACGGCGTGCTCGGCATGCCGGTCGCGGAGGCCCTGGAGGGCAAGGAGCTCTGGGCGACCGCGCAGTGCCGCCCGCACCCGACCGAGCCGCTGGACGAGGCCGGGCACGGCGACGCGTTCGTCTCCATCGCGTTCTGCGCGATGCGCGCGGTGGTGGACGTGGACATCGAGCTGGGCGCGGTCCGGGTGGTGGACGTGACCGTGGCCCAGGACGTCGGCCGGGCGCTCAACCCGCGCCAGATCGAGGACCGGATCGAGGCGGGCGTGGCCCAGGGCGTGGGGCTGGCCCTGCTGGAGGACCTGCGCACCGAGGGCGGCCTGCTGCTGAACCCCTCGCTGACCGGCTACCGGCTGCCGACCGCCCTGGACACCCCCGAGATCCGGATCGCCGCCCTGCTGGAGGAGCGCGACGTGGTCGCCACCTTCGGCGCCAAGGCGGTCAGCGCGGCCCCCGCGGTGGTGGCCCCGGCCGCCGTCGCGGCCGCCGTCCGGGCCGCGACCGGCCTGCCCGTCGGACGGCTGCCGATCCGGCCCGAGGACGCCGTCACCGGCTGACCGCGCGGTGGGGCGCCGGGTCGGCGCCCCACCGAGGGGTGAATTCCCGGACAATTACCGGAACGCCGAATAGCCGGTCCGCGCGGAATTCGCGCGGACCGGCCATTCATTTCGGTGGAGGCCATGACGGGAATCGAACCCGTGTAAACCGCTTTGCAGGCGGTTCCCTAAACCACTCGGGCACACGGCCGTGGAGGAGCTGTACCGCAGGTGCGCTCAGGCGCGGCGGCAACAGCGACAGGCGCGACAACACCGGGGAGCCGAGGCGCAGGCGCGGGACGCCGAGAGGGCCACCGTCTTCCTGTTCATCGTCGACTCCTGTCGTCGTTCGCCGTGTTGATGAATTCATCTTGGCGGAATGCCGGTGGGCCCGTCAATGTCCTTGTGTAAATTCTGTATGGCGGGCCGTGCTACCGTCGGAGGCAGGTGGTCGGACTCCGGCCGCCCCGGACGAGCGCGTCGTACCCGGTGACGAAAGACGGCGCAGCACAGCGGCAACCCGGCCGCTGCTGACTGCGGAGGTCCCTCGTCATGGCATGGCTCGTTCTCGTCGTCTCCGGCGTCCTGGAGACCGTCTGGGCGGTGGCCCTGGACTCCTCCAAGGGCTTCTCCCGGCTCGTTCCCACGATCGTCTTCGGCATCGCGCTGGCGCTCAGCATGGGCGGTCTGGCGTACGCGATGCGCTCCATCCCGATCGGCACCGGCTACGCGGTCTGGGTCGGGATCGGCGCGATCGGTACGGCGCTGTACGGAATGGCGGTCCTGGGGGACGCGGTCACCGCGGCGCGGATCGGCTGCCTGCTGCTGATCGTCTCCGGCGTGGTGGGCCTCAAGGTGCTGCACTGAACGGTCCGCCACCCCGGCCGGGACCTGCGGCCTACGCCCTGCGGACCAGTCGTCCGGGGACCGTTGGTCAGGGGTCATAAGGGCTGACGAGCCTTACGATGTCCCGTATGACCACAGCCTCCCCCACCTCGGTCGATTCCGCCCCGATACCCCCCGACGCGACGGATCCGGGGGGCGGTGTCCTCACCGGCCGCTACCGGGCGCTGACCCTGGGGATCGTCTCCGTGGTCCTGCTGCTCGCCTTCGAGGCGACGGCCGTCAACACCGCGATGCCGGTGGCGGCCCGGCAGCTGGACGGGATCCAGCTGTACGCCTTCGCCTTCTCCGGCTACTTCACCACCACGCTGTTCGCCCTGGTCGTCTCCGGCCAGTGGTGCGACCGGCGCGGCCCGCTGCGACCGCTGTTCACCGGCATCGCGGTGTTCGGCGCGGGCCTGGTGGTGGCCGGGGCGGCGCCCGGGATGTGGGTCTTCGTGGCCGGCCGGGCGATCCAGGGCCTCGGCGGCGGACTGGTGATCGTCGCCCTGTACGTGGTGGTCGGGCGGGCCTACCCGGAGCGGTTGCGGCCGGCGGTGTTCGCGGCCTTCTCCTCGGCCTGGGTACTGCCCTCGATCGTCGGCCCGGTGGTCTCCGGCGCGGTCACCGACCACCTGGGCTGGCGTTGGGTGTTCCTCGCCGTCCCGGTGCTGATCCTGCTGCCGCTCGCGGTGATGGGGCCGGCGCTGCGCCGCTCCGAGCGGGAGCAGCCGGTGGCGACGGGCGCCGCGTTCGACCGCCGCCGCACGCGGCTGGCCGCGATGGCGGCGCTGGGGGCCGGTCTGCTGCAGTACGCCGGCCAGCGCCTGGACCTGATCGGGCTGCTCCCGGCACTGGCGGGGGCGGCGTTGCTGGTGCCCGCCGTCCTGGGGCTGCTGCCGGCCGGGACGCTGCGCGCCGCGCGCGGGCTGCCGACCGTGATCCTGCTGCGCGGGGTGGCTGCGGGGGCGTTCTTCGCGGCGGAGGCCTTCATCCCGCTGATGATGGTCACCCAGCGCGGCCTGTCGCCGACGCTGGCCGGCCTGACCCTGACCAGCGGTGGCCTCTCCTGGGCGCTGGGCTCCTGGCTGCAGGGCCGGCCCGGCGCGGAGCGGTACCGGGAGGCGATGATCCGCTGGGGCTTCCTGCTGACGGCGGTGGCGATCGCGGGGGCGGCGCTGGTGCTCGTCCCGGCGGTGCCGGCCTGGGTGGCGGCGCTGGCCTGGGGTGTCGGCGGGATCGGCATGGGTCTGACGGTGGCGAGTGTCAGCGTGCTGATGATGCGGCTGTCCGCTCCGGAGGACGCCGGGGCCAACTCGGCCTCGCTGCAGATGAGCGACGCGCTCGGCAACGTGCTGCTGGTGGGTCTGTCCGGGGTGCTCTTCTCGGCGCTGGGCGGCGGCTCGGTGGCCGCCGCCCACGAGGGGGCCGAGGGCGCCGGCTCGGCCGGCGCGTTCACGGTGATCTTCCTGACCATGGCGGGCGTGGCGCTGGTGGGTGCCGTGCTCGGCGGCCGGGTCCGGAAGGGGTAGGGCGGCGGTCCGGGTCAGCCGACCGCGGCGCCGGCCTGGGCGGGGGCCTGGGTCGGGGCCGGCGCGGGGGAACCGAGGAAGGTCTCCCAGCCCGCGGCCGGCGCCTGGCCGACGGCGAGGCCCTGCAGCTTGCGCAGCACCGCCGGGTCCTGCGCGTCCAGCCAGTCGACCAGCTGGCGGAAGGAGACCAGCCGCACCTCGGGCCTGCCGGCGATGGCCTTGAGCACGTCCTCGACGGCGTTCATGTAGATGCCGCCGTTCCACTGCTCGAAGTGGTTGCCGATGACGAACGGCGCCCGGTTGGTGGTGTACGCGCGCTCGAAGCCCATCAGGTAGGAGTCCCGGGCCTGGGTCTGGTAGGCCGCGTGCAGGGAAGGGTCGGCCTTGGTGTTGCTGCCGGACTGGTTGAACATGATGTTGTAGTCCATCGACAGCACCTGGAAGGTGTGCCCGGGGAACGGGATGGACTGCAGCGGGAGGTCCCAGAGCGCCCCGCCCTGGATCTTCTGCGGCCAGACCTGCGTCCCGTTGCCGCTGCTGTCGTAGCGCCAGCCGCGCTTGACGGCGGTCGGCAGCAGGTTGCGCTGGCCCTCCAGACAGGGGGTGCGGCTGCCGATCAGTTCCTTGCGGTAGTCGAAGGGCAGCGCCGGCAGGTCGGTGAAGCCGGTGGTGGTCCTCCAGTTGGTGACGAAGTCCATCGCCTGCTGGATCTCGCTGTCCCACTCCTCCGGCGACCATTTGCCGACACCGGTGCTGCCGCAGAAGTGCCCGTTGAAGTGGGTGCCGATCTCGTGCCCCTCCAGCCAGGCCGCGTGCAGGTTCTCCAGGGTGTCGTGGATGTGCTGGTCCGAGAGGTAGCCGATGTCGGAGGCGCCGACCTTGTGCTGCGGCGGACGGTAGAGGTCCTTCTTGGCCTCGGGCAGCAGGTAGAGGCCGCTGAGGAAGAAGGTCATCGACGCGTTGTGCTCCTGCGCCAGCCGGCGGAACCGGGCGAACAGGCCGTTGTCCAGCTCCCCGGCGCCGTCCCAGGAGAAGACCACGAACTGCGGCGGGCGCTCGCCGAGCTTCAGCGGCGCGGCGGTGGGCTGGTTCGGCTGGGGGCCGGTGTCCGAGGTGGAGCCGTCGCCGATCAGGGTGGCGGGGGGCTTGGGGGGCGCGGAGCCGGGGGCGGCGTGGTCCGCCGCCGCGCTCGCCGGCACCGGTACCGGGGTCGCCGTCTGGTCGCCGCCGCCCGCGCCGTCGGCGCCGCAGCCGGCCGCGAGGGTGGCCGCGGTGGCGGCACCGGCGGTCAGTAGGGTGCGGCGGGAGAGAGCGTCCATGGTCAACTCCGTTCATGGGGCGTACGGCAGGCGCGAACTGTCCGGTCGGACAAGTGCGGTGATAGGCCTGTGAACGGGGTCAGCATGGCATGTGAACGCGATCGGTCGTCGATCCACCACGAACGGTCGCAACTGATCGCCCGATTGGTGCAACCGGACAGGTGTCCGATGTTGTCGATGGTCATACAGGACGACTCGGGAGCGGCGCTGTCGTGACGTCTGGTCTCTCCGAGTGGTCGCCCACCTACTCGGAGCACGCGTCGGGCCGCTGACCCTGCCGATCGGGGGGTGTCGATAGGACCATCGTATTGACGTGCCTTAGGGTCCAATCCGGTTGAATTGTTCCCAGGGAACTCCCAGGAACGAGCAAGCTGTCAGCAGAGGGGAGCGCCGGGTGGGCGCCCAACAGAGCAGGAGCCCGTGGCCGGGCACCCTGGCGGTCGGCGCCGCGGTCGTCCTCGGCGCCTGGCTGCTGAACGACGGAGGCCACGCCGCACTGCCCCCGGCGCCGGGATCGGGTCAGTCCCTCTCCGGGTTCGCCCCGGTCTCCGTCGTCCCGCCGCTCGGCCCCTCCGCCCCGACCCGGATCAGGATCCCCGCCGTCAAGCTCGACGCCCCCGTCACCGGCCTCGGCCTCGACGGCGACGGCCGACTCCAGGCGCCACCGGCCGCCGACCGCAACCTGGCAGGCTGGTACCGGGGCGGCGCCACACCCGGCCAGCGCGGCACCGCGATCATCGCGGGGCACGTCGACAACACGAGCGGGCCCGCCGTCTTCTACCATCTGGGAGCGCTGCACCGCGGCGACCGGATCGAGATCGCCCGCGAGGACGGCGCGACCGCCGTCTACCAGCTCTACGCCATCGAAGTGCACGACCGAAAGGACTTCCCGGACGACCGGGTGTACCGCCAGGCCGCCGACGCCCAGCTCCGGGTGATCACGTGCGGCGGCGGGTACAGCGAGGAACACGGCTACCAGGGAAACGTGGTCGCCTACGGATTCCTGGCCGACACCACCCGGCCGGGGAAAGCAGTATGACCTCCGTCTCGCTCGCCATCCGCTGGAACCCGATCGACTGGCCGCTCACCCAGGGCCCGATCCCGTACGCCGTGCTCGCCGCCGGCTGGGCCTCGCTGGTCCTGCTCGCCCTCACCCGGGACCGGCGCTGGCGCGGCCGGCGCCCGCTCGGCGCGGTGCTGCTCGCCCTGACGCTCACCGTCCTGGTCAAGGTCGTCGTCGACGACTGGTGGCACCCCTTCCCCGAGGGCCTGCCCGACTACGTGCTCCGCTGGATCGGCCTCGCGCTGCTCGCGATATCCCTGGCCGGCTTCCGCGCGCCCCTGCTGTCCGGCCGTCGCCGGCTGTACGCGGCGGGCGGCGCGGCCCTGGTGCTGCTGATGGCGGCCTCGCAGGTCAACCGGGGCTTCGACCAGTACCCGAGCGCACGGATGATGCTCGCGCCCAAGACCCAGGCACTGACCACCGGCAAGACCCCGCAGACCGTCTCCCCGCCGCCCGGCAAGGCGCTCGCCGACGTCTGGCAGGCGCCGGCCGGGCTCCCCGACAAGGGCACCGTCTCCAGCGCGCCGATCCCCGGCACCAAGTCCGGCTTCGACGCCCGCGACGCCTACGTCTACCTGCCGCCGGCCTACCAGGCCAGCCCCCGGCCGCTGCTGCCGGTGCTGGTGCTGCTGGCCGGCCAGCCCGGCAGCCCCTCCGACTGGGTCACCTCGGGCGGCCTCCAGCAGCGGATGGACGCCTTCGCCGCCGAGCACCAGGGCCTGGCCCCGATCGTCGTGATGGCCGACCAGATCGCCTCCAGCATGGGCAACACCCTGTGCATGGACTCGCGGATCGCCAAGGCGCAGACCTACCTGGCCGAGGACGTCCCGGACTGGATCCGCACCCACCTGCAGACCGCCACCGGCCGGACCTCGCTCGCCATCGGCGGCATGTCGCTCGGTGGCACCTGCTCCCTGCAGCTCGCCGTCAACGCGCCCCAGGTCTACGGCGCCTTCCTCGACATCTCCGGCCAGGCCGAGCCCGACCTCGGCGGCCACGCCGAGACCGTCGGAAAGGCCTTCGGCGGGGACGAGGCCGCCTTCGCCGCCGTCAACCCGGCGAACCTGATGGCGACCCGGAGTTACCCCGACACCGCCGGCGTCTTCGCCGTCGGGGCCGGGGACGCCGCCTTCCGCCCCCAGCAGGAGGCCATGTACGCGGCCGCCCGGCAGGCCGGGATGAAGGTCGAGTTCCAGCCCATCCCCGGCGGGCACAGCTGGTGGGTGTTCCGGGACGCGCTCGAACAGAATCTGCCCTGGTTGGCCAAGCAGACCGGACTGATCCCGTGATCCGACTCGGCTCGCCGCCCGTCCTGGTCGGCCAGCGCGACCGCGAACAGGACCGCGCCCCCGTCACCGGGACGCCCGGTCCCGGCCCGCGCTGGGCCGAGCAGACCGTCACCGGGTTCACCGCCCGGCTGCGCGCCGCGCCGATGACCCTGGTACTGCTGGGCCTGCTCTGGGCGATCGGCGGCGCCACCGGCAGCCTGCTCCACGGCCCGCCCCGGGCCCTGCTGGCGCAGGTCGGGGTCGGCCTGCCGACCCTCGGCGAAGGGCGCTGGTGGACGCCGCTCACCTCGCTGCTCTGGTGCTCCGGCGCCGCCTCGTACGTCTTCACCAGCCTGCTGCTGCTCCTGGTCGGCCCGGCCGCCGAGCGACGGCTCGGCCGGCGGCGCACGCTCCTGGTGTTGGTCGGCGGGCAGGTCCTGGGCACCCTGCTCGGCACCGGGCTGGTCGCCTTCGGCTCGCGGGCCGGCGAGCAGTGGACCGCCGCCGTCGCCGACCAGACCGCCGCCGGCCCGGTGGTCGGCCTGTTCGCGCTGGCCGGCGTGCTCGGCTACCGGCTGAGCGTGCTCTGGCGGCGCCGGCTGCACCTGCTGGTGGTGCTCGTCCCGCTGGTGATGACGCTGTACGTCGGCCATCTGCAGAGCGTCCAGCGGTTCGCCGGCGCCCTGCTCGGCCTCGGCGTCGGCGCGCTGCTCGCCCGGGGCCGGTGGCAGCTGCGCCCGCACCGCTCCTCGCACACCGAGACCCGGGTGCTGGTCGCGCTCTGCCTGGTGGCCGCCGCCCTGGGGCCGCTGATCGCCTCGCTGTACGACAACGCGGCCGGACCGTTCAACACCTTCTCCGAGCTCTACTTCTCGCACCGGCTCACCCCGGACGAGGTCGCCGACTTCTGTGCCCTCTCCGCCCACGACTGCGCCCGCGCGCACGCCGTCCAGCGGATCTTCGACACCCCGGCCCGGCTGATGGCCGCGCTGTTCCCCGCCCTGCTGCTCGTCCTCGCCGAGGGCCTGCGGCGGGGTCTGCGGCTGGCCTGGCGGATCACCGTCGCCACCGAACTGCTCTGGGCCGCGCTGCTGCTCTGGCTGTTCACCGAGACCGGCACCGGCACCGGGGACGTGGTGCAGTACTTCGTCGAGGCGCTGCTGCTGCCGCTGCTCACCACCGGCCTGCTGCTGGTCACCCGGCAGCGGTTCGGCCTGCGGCTGCCGGGCGCGGCGCTCGGCCGGCTCGCCCTCGTGCTCGGCGGGGCGGCGCTGGCCGCCTCGGCCGCCTACGTGGGGTTCGGCCGGCTGGTGGTCGACCAGTTCGAGCCGACGGCGGGAGTGCGCGGTCTGATCGCCGGGCTGCCGGCGCAGTTCCTGCCGCCCGCCTACAACGACCTGCTGCCCGACTACCCGATCGCGGTCGGCCCGTTGGCCCGCATCCTGGAGACGTACTGCGGCCTGGCGTTCTGGGCCGTCGCGCTGACCGCGCTGCTGGTGGCCTTCCGCCGGCCGGTGGTGCACGCGGACGCCGAGGACGCCGCCCGCGCGCGGGCCCTGCTCACCGCGCACGGCGGCGGCACGCTCTCCTTCATCACCACCTGGGACGGCAACCACTACTGGTTCGACGAGGAGGGGCGGGCCGCGGTCGCCTACCGGGTGCTCTCCACCGTGGCCCTGACCACCGGCGACCCGTTCGGCGAGCCGGAGGCCCGCCGCCGGGCAGTGGCCGGCTTCGCCCGGTACTGCGACACCCGCGGCTGGACCCCGTGCTTCTACAGCGTCACCCCGGAGACCCGCGCCGCCGCCGGCCAGCTCGGCTGGCGCTCGCTGCAGGTGGCCGAGGACACCGTGGTGGCGCTGCCCGAGCTCGCCTTCACCGGCCGCAAGTGGCAGGACATCCGGACGGCCCTCAACAAGGCCGGGAAGCAGGGCATCACCGCCGAGTGGTGGGCCTACCACGACGCGCCGCTCGCGCTGCGCGACCAGATCCGCTCGATCTCGGAGGAGTGGGTCTCCGAGAAGGGCCTGCCCGAGATGGGCTTCACCCTCGGCGGGCTGGAGGAGCTGGACGACCCGGCGGTCCGGCTGCTGATCGCCGTGGACGGCGACCGTGTCGTGCACGGGCTGACCAGCTGGATGCCGGTCTACGAGGACGGCGTGCCGGTCGGCTGGACGCTGGACTTCATGCGCCGGCGCTCGGACGGCTTCCGCGGGGTCACGGAGTTCCTGATCGCCTCGGCCGCGCTCGGCTTCAAGGAGGAGGGCGCGCGGTTCCTCTCGCTCTCCGGCGCGCCGCTGGCCCGCTCCGGGCAGGACACGCCGCCCACCGGGCTGCAGCGCACGCTGGACTGGATGGGCCGGGTGCTGGAGCCGGTGTACGGGTTCCGCTCGCTGCTGGCCTTCAAGGCGAAGTTCCAGCCGGAGTACCGGCCGATGTACATGGCCTACCCGGACCCGGCGGCCCTGCCCAGCATCACCCGGGCGATCGGCAAGGCGTACCTGCCGCACCTGACGGCGGCGCAGGGCGTCCGGTTGATGCGCCGGCTGTCCTCCTGAGGCGCTCGCCCGGGCTCGGCCCCGGGCGGTCGCCGGCGGACGGTTCGGGCGCGGGCCGGTCCGGGCGCGCCGGCCCGCGTCAGCCCAGCAGCTCGGTGAGCGCGCGGTCGGCGTCCAGGTACAGGTACTCCTCGCCCTCGGGGACGACCAGCCGGCTGTGCCACAGGAAGCGCCGCAGGTCGGCGGTGTCGAAGCGGACCAGCGCGGTGCCCTCGGGCGCGCGCAGCTCGACCATGGTGCGCCGGCCCGGGGCGGGCCGGACGTGGACGTCGCCGAGGCCGGCGGCCAGTTCCAGGCCGGCCGTCAGCAGCTGACGGGCGAAGACCCACTCGATGTCCGGGCCCGACTCCCGGCCGGTGTCCGGACCGTCGGCCGGTTCGTCCAGCGAGAACTCGGCGGGGAAGCCCATCCGGACGGCGAGCGGATCCTCCGGGCGGTAGACGAGGGTGACCCGCAGGCGGGCCGAGCGGTGGGCGGAGAGGATCAGACGGGCCTGGACGGTCTCTTCGACGGCGGCGTGCACGGCGCGCGTCCCTTCTGTGGGGCGGGGGAGCCTTCTCGGTGGCGTGAGGCCGGCGTGGCGGCTGTGGAGGGTGGGGCCGGCCTCACTGGTGAGAGTCGGTGGGGCGGTCGCGCTTACGCGGTTCCACGAACGGAATCCCGTGATCCAGGTCACATCGGTTTCCGGCCGTCCGGGTGCCGCGGAGGTCGAGCCTGGCCGCCCGAACGGCGCCCAACCGGTACGCTGGACCGGTTGTCCGATTGCCGCCCGACCGCGGGCAGGGGCCGCAAAACAGCCTCTGACCTGCGATGATCCCCCTCGGAGACCGTGAGTACTGCCGCCGCCTCCTCGATGCCCCTCTTCTCCGACGCGCAGGAGCCGCACCCGCCCGCCCGGGCCGCCGGCCAAGGCGCGTCGGCCGCTTCGCACCACCTGTCGCCGGCCTTCCCCGGCCGCGCCCCCTGGGGGACGGCCGGCAAGCTCCGGGCCTGGCAGCAGGGTGCGCTGGACCGGTACATCGAGAGCCAGCCGCGCGACTTCCTCGCGGTCGCGACCCCGGGCGCCGGCAAGACCACCTTCGCCCTGACCCTGGCCTCCTATCTGCTGCACAACCACCTGGTGCAGCAGATCACCGTCGTCGCGCCGACCGAGCACCTCAAGAAGCAGTGGGCCGAGGCCGCCGCCCGGATAGGCATCAAGCTCGATCCCGCCTACTCCTCCGGTCCGCTCTCCCGGGAGTACCACGGCATCGTGGTCACCTACGCGGGCGTCGGGGTCAACCCGATGCTGCACCGCAACCGCACCGAGGCCCGCAAGACCCTCGTCGTCATGGACGAGATCCACCACGCCGGTGACTCGAAGTCCTGGGGCGAGGCCTGCTTCGAGGCCTTCGAGCCGGCCGCCCGCCGGCTGGCGCTGACCGGTACGCCGTTCCGTTCGGACACCAACCCCATCCCGTTCGTCCAGTACGAGGCGGGCGGCGACGGCATCCGCAAGTCGGTCGCCGACTACACCTACGGCTACGGGCACGCGCTGGCCGACCACGTCGTGCGCCCGGTGATCTTCCTGAGCTACAGCGGCAACATGCGCTGGCGCACCAAGTCCGGCGACGAGCTGGAGGCACGGCTCGGCGAGCCGATGACCAAGGACCTGATCGCCCAGGCCTGGCGCACCGCGCTGGCCCCGCAGGGCGAGTGGATCCCCAGCGTGCTGCAGGCCGCCGACCGCCGGCTGAGCGAGGTCCGCAAGGCGATCCCGGACGCCGGCGGGCTGGTGATCGCCACCGACCAGAACACCGCGCGCGCCTACGCCAAGATCCTGCGGGAGATCAGCGGGGAGAAGGCCACCGTGGTGCTCTCCGACGAGGCGGAGGCGTCCCAGCGGATCTCCGACTTCTCGGCGGGGGACGCGCGCTGGATGGTCGCCGTCCGGATGGTGTCCGAGGGCGTCGACGTGCCGCGCCTGGCCGTCGGGGTGTACGCCACCTCGATCTCCACCCCGCTGTTCTTCGCGCAGGCCGTCGGCCGTTTCGTGCGTGCCCGCAAGCGCGGCGAGACCGCGTCCGTCTTCCTGCCGACCATCCCGACGCTGCTGGGCTTCGCCAACGAGATGGAGCTCCAGCGCGACCACGTGCTGGACCGGCCGAAGAAGGAGGGCGAGGGCCTCTTCGACGAGGAGGACCGGCTGCTCGCCGAGGCCGAGCGGGCCAACGACGGCCCGGACGGCGCGGGCGGCGACGAGTTCTCCTACGAGGCGATCGGCTCCGACGCGGTCTTCGACCGGGTGCTCTACAACGCCATGGAATTCGGCATGCAGGCGCACCCGGGCAGCGAGGAGGAGGAGGAGTACCTCGGCATTCCGGGCCTCCTGGAGCCGGACCAGGTGCAGATGCTGCTGCAGAAGCGCCAGCACCGGCAGATCCAGCGCAGCAAGGCCAAGCCGGCCGAGGAGGCCGACCTGCTGGAGCTGCCGGCCGAGCAGCGGCCGGTGGTGACCCATCAGGAGCTGCGCGAGCTGCGCAAGGAGTTGAACGCGCTGGTGGCGGCCTGGCACCACCGGACGAGCCAGCCGCACGGCACCGTGCACAACGAGCTGCGGCGCCAGTGCGGCGGCCCGCTCACCGCGCAGGCGACGGTCAATCAGCTGAAGGCGCGGATCGACAAGATCCGGGAATGGGCGAAGTGACGGGACATCGGTGACCGGTTCGGCACCCCGTTAAGGTCATGTGACGGTAAGGCATACGAGGAGAATCTGTAGAGACAGCCGGTGTGATGATCGGCTAGTGTTCCGCGTGCCGCGCCGCCTACGGGCCCGTCGCTGCGTGCCGTCCCGTCCGGGCGGCTGTCGCAGCCCCCGTGGAGCCGGGCCGGCGACCTCACCAGTCGAGGAAGGCGACCACCCGTCGCGCCCTCGAACATGCCTTCACAAGGAGCACAGCGAAGTGTCGTACCCGCCCCACGCCCAGCCCGAGCTGTCCGACAAGTCGAAGATCGTCGCCGGCATCCTGACGATCCTGCTCGGCAGCCTGGGCGTCGGCCGCTTCTACACCGGCCACATCGGCCTGGGCATCGCCCAGCTGCTGACCTGCGGCGGTCTCGGTGTCTGGTCGCTGATCGACGGCATCCTCTTCCTCACCAGCAACGACCGCACGGACGCCCAGGGCCGTCTGCTGCGCAGCTGACCTTGGACAGGCCATCCGCGGCGCGCCGCCCCGACTCCGGCCGGGGCGGCTTCGCCGTGTTCCGGAGCCGGTTGCCGCTCCCGGCCCGGCTGCGCACCGCGGGGCCACCGCTGGCCCTGCTCGTCGGTGGCCTGGCGGGCTGCGCCTACCTGTGGGACCGCGACCCGCACCTGCCCGGGCGACTGCTGCCGTTCTGCCCCTGGCACAAGGTCACCGGGCTGGACTGCCCCGGCTGCGGCGGCACCCGGATGACGTACGACCTGCTGCACGGCGACCTCGCGGCGGCCTGGCACGACAACGCGGCGCTGCTGCTCTCGCTGCCGCTCGTCGGGCTGCTCTACCTCACCTGGCTGCGGCACGGCCTGGCCGGCCGGAGCTGGCGGCCGCCGCTCGGCCGGCGCGGCACGGCGGCGGTCCTCGGCACCGCGGTGGCCTGGACGGTGCTGCGCAACCTGCTCTGACCCGCCGCCTCGGGTGAGCCGCGACCCGCGCGGCCGGGCCGGGGCGCGCCCCCCCGCCGGGCGGGCTGTCCGAACTTCGGACTGTGGTCGAACTTGTGCCCAGGACTTGCCCGCGAGATGTGGGCATATGCCCCTGTTTGTCATGCGCGGAAAAGTCGATCATGCCCGAATTTTGGACAACCACTTCCGCCGCGACAATTCCTTCACTACCTTTCCCACACGCTCTCCCACCGGGTAACCCCCGGGGGACGGGCGCCGCAGGACCGCCAGGACGTCAAGGACGACACACCGCGGCCCGAGCGCGGCCACCCACCTGCGCGCGACACCTGAGTCCCGGACCGGCGCCGCCGCTCCGGCGACCCGCCGCGGAAAGGAAATGCGCGTCGTGACTGCAGAGACCTCCCAGACCCTGGACCGCGGTGTCCGGGTCCTCAAACTCCTGGCCGACTCCGAACGCGGCCTCACCGTCACCGAGCTCGCCGCCCGGCTCGCCGTCAACCGGACCGTCGTCTACCGGCTGCTGGCCACCCTGGAACAGCACGGGCTGGTCCGCCGGGACATCGGCGGTCGGGCCCGGGTCGGCCTGGGCGTGCTGCGGCTGGCCCACCGGGTGCACCCGCTGCTGCGCGAGGCGGCCCTGCCGGCCCTGCGCAGCCTGGCCGAGGACCTCGGCGCCACCGCCCACCTCACGCTGGTCGACGGCAACGAGGCGCTGGCCGTCGCGGTGGTCGAGCCCAGCTGGACGGACTTCCACGTCGCCTACCGGACCGGGCTGCGCCACCCGCTGGGGGAGAGCGCGGCCGGGCGGGCGATCCTGGAGGCCCGCGGGTTCCCCAGTCAGCGCCGTCCGGAGCAGGGTTTCGTCATCACCCGTGCGGAGGAGCAGTCGGGCGCCAGCGGCGCGGCCGCCGCGCTGGTCGGACTGAGCGGGATCGAGGGCAGTGTCGGTGTGGTGATGCTGAACGGGCTCGTCCCCGAGCGGGTCGGACCCCGGGTACTGGAGGCGGCGACGGAGGTCGCCGACGCCCTGCGATAGCGCCGGGTGTGTTTGGATGCCTCTGTGTCCGACACCAAGCTGCCCAAGGCCCTGACCGCTCCCCGCACCCGCGCGCTGGCGCTGTGCGGGGTGCTGGTCGCCGCGCTGTTCGGCGTGGCGGCCTTCGTCCCGCTGCCGTACACGCTCACCTGGCCGGGGGTCACCGCCGACACCCTGGGCAGCTACCAGGACAAGCCGGTGCTGACCATCACCGGCGCTCCGGTGCGCACCACCGACGGCCAGCTGCGGATGGTGACCATCTCGGCGACCAACCCGGGGGAGCGGACCAGCTTCTGGCGGTCGCTGCAGGCCTGGTTCGACCAGGACGAGGCGGTCCGGCCGACCGAGACCGTCTACCCGCAGGGTGATCCGGCCAAGGCGGAGGAGGTGACGGCCCAGCAGATGACCGAGTCGCAGGACAGCGCCACCACGGCCGCGCTCTCCTACCTGCACCTCTCGCCGGCCCAGGTGAAGGTGAAGATCGACCTCGGTGACATCGGCGGTCCGAGCGCGGGCCAGATGCTGGCGCTGGGCATCGTCGACAAGCTCGCCGGCGACGGCAAGGGCGGCGACCTCACCGGCGGGCTGACCGTCGCGGGGACCGGCACCATCGACGACCAGGGCGTGGTCGGCCCGGTCGGCGGCGTGCCGCTGAAGACCCAGGCGGCGGCCCGGGACGGCGCGACGGTGTTCCTGCTGCCCAAGGACGAGTGCTCGGACGCCAAGGTGAACCTGCCCGCGGGCCTGCGACTGGTGCCGGTGGGCACGCTGAGCGAGTCGATCTCCGCGCTGGACGCGCTGCGCGACGGCGGCACCGTTCCGTCCTGCTGAGGTCGTGCGGCGCGGGGGTCCCGCGGGCCCCGCGCGGGTGTGACGGTCGGGCCCTGGGCGCTGACGGTCGGGCCTCGGACGCTGACGGTCCGGCCCTGGACGCGGGGGTCGGCCTCGGGTGTGGGGGCCGGGCGAGCCCTGTCCGCCCGGCCTGGTCCGGGCCGCGTGCCCCGGCCCGGGGAGGGTGGTCAGAGACCGAAGGCCACCGAGGCGAAGTCGTCGCTCAGACGGGTGCGCAGCTGCGCGGCGATGGCGGCTAAACGGTGGGCCTGTGCCATCGGCAGCGACACCGCGACCGCGGCGATGCCGTTGCCCGCGACGATCGGCACGGCGGCCCCGGCGGTGCCGAGCGCGTACTCCTGGTACTGCGTGATCGGTGCGGCCCGCTGCGGGCCCTGGCGCGGCAGCATCGGCAGATGAGCGGGCTCCCGCAGGGTGTACGGAGTGAGCGCCAGCATCGGGTAGCGGGCCAGATGGGCCCGGCGCTCCTCGGCGGACATCAGGGCGAGCAGGGTCTTGCCGGCCGAGTGGGCGTGGGCGGCGGCCCGGAAGTGGCGCCGGTCGATCAGCGGCGCGCCGGGCGCGGCCACCGCGTCGACCAGTTCGACCTCTCCCTTGCGGTACCAGGTGAAGTAGACCGCCGCGGAGAGCTCGTCGGAGAGCAGGCCGAGCAGCCGGTTGAGCCGGTTGTGCCCGGCCGCCGGGCTCTCCTCCCGGCTCAGTCCGGCGACCGCCGGGCCGGTCAGGTAGAGCCCGTCGTGCCGCTCCAGGTAGCGGTCGTGCACCAGGGTGCGCAGCAGGTGGTAGGCGGTGCCGAGGGCGAGGCCGGTGTCGCGGGCGAGCTGCTTGGCGGTGGCTCCGCCGGGGTAGCGGGCGACGGCCTCCAGCAGGCGCAGGGCGCGCTGGGCGGAGGTGATCAGGGTGGGCGGGGCCGGGGGCAGGGGGGAGCGGATCGATGAATGGATCGTCATATGAGTGATCCTTCCGCGCGCGATGCGCACGGACCGCTGGCATATGCCCACCGCCCGGCCGGCTGCCCCGGCGGCCGGCCTACTCGGCCGCGGCCTGGTCCACCAGCGGAAGGATCCGGTACGGCACCGGGTTCTCCAGCGCGATCGCCGTCGAGGACCGGACGATCCCGTCGAAACCCACCACCCGGTCGATCACGCGCTGCAGATCGGCGTTGGACCGGGCCACGATCCGCACCATCATGTCCCCGCGCCCGGTGATCGTGTGCAGCTCCAGGACCTCCGGCACCGCGGCCAGATGGGCGCGGACGTCGGAGCCCTGGCCCTGGGAGATCTCCAGCGTGGCGAAGGCCGTCACCGGGTAGCCCAGCGCCGCCGGGTCCACCTCGGGCCCGAACCCGCCGATCACGCCCTTGGCCTGGAGCCGGTCCAGCCTCGCCTGGACCGTGCCCCGGGCCACCTGGAGGCGGCGCGAGCACTCCAGCACCCCGATCCGCGGCTCCTCCGCGAGCAGCCGGATCAGCCGGCCGTCCAGCACGTCGATCGCGTCGTTGGCGGTACCGGCCGTCGACGCCGAAGAGGCCGTTCCGGCAGCGGAGTTGGGCGATTCGGTGGAGTTCGGGGAACTCGGGGGCTGGGCGGGGGGCATCGCGGGGCTCCGTCCTCCGGTGGGCATTCTGTACAGCGGTGCGGCCGATTCTCCCGCCCCGGCGCACACCTTGACCAGGAGGAAACGGAACAGTTGCGCGTCGGTCGGCCCGGCGCCACCCTCCAGCCACAACCCCGTGAGCCGCTCCCCACAGCGGCCCACGGGGCCGACCGTGGTCCCGTACGCCCACCGGGAGGGCCGTCATGACCGACACCGCCGCAGAACCCGTGCTGCTCACCGCCGGCCTGGAGGAGCCCGGCCTCGTCCCGATGGGACACGCCGACGCGGTGGTCTTCGCGGTCGGCGACGCCGAACGCGCGGCACGCCGTTACGCCACCGCGCTCGGCCTGCGCTGTACCGCCTACGCCGGGCCCGACACCGGCGAGCCGGAGACCGTCTCCTACGTCCTGCGCGCGCCGGGGACGCGGTTCGTGCTGACCTCGTTGGTCCAGGTGATCGGGCCGCGCGGCCGGGAGCTGGCCGGCCACCTCGCCCGGCAGGGCGACGGGGTGGTGGACCTCGCCGTCGGTGTGCCGGACGTCCACTACGCGTACGACTACGCCGTGGACCGGGGCGCCAGTTCGCTCGCCGAGCCCTACGAGGTGCGCGACCGGTACGGGGTGGTGGTGCTCGCCGCGATCGGGGTGCCCGGCGGCACCCGGCACACCCTGGTCGACCGGTCCCGCTACCGCGGCCCCTACCTGCCGGGGTACGTGGCGTTCGACCGGTGGTGACCGGTCCCGCTCCGGCCCGGGGCGTTCCGGCCGGCCGCGCTCCCACCGGCCGCCGCGTCCTCGGCCCGCCGGTCAGCGGACGACCGTCTCCACCGTCGGCGGATGGCCGTTCCAGGCGACGAACACCGAGTTGGCCTGGTCGCCCTTGGTGAAGTCCACCCGTATCCACTGGGGGCCGTTCCAGACCTGCATCTGCCAGCCCGGATCCGGGCTGGCGGAGACCAGCGAGGCGTTGTCCGGCCGGATGTCCAGCGCGACCTTGCCACCGGGGACCAGGTAACTGCGCACGGAGGACGTGGTGGTGGCGACAGGGGTGGTGGCGACAGGGGTGGTGGGCGTGGGGCGGCGCGAGGCGGGCGGGGCGCCCGGCGACGCCGCGCCGCGCTGGGTGGTCGACGAGGCCGGCGCGGGCGTCGGGCCGGAGCTCTCCGGCCGGGGCGTCTCCCGGGGCGTGGTCGGAGTCGGCGCGGGTGTCGTCGAGGACCGCGTGCCGGTGGACGCCGGGGACGGCAGCGGCAGCGCGGTCGGTTGCTCGAACGCGGCGCCGGTCAGCACCGCGTGCACGCCGAACCAGGACAGCGCCACCGCTGCCCCGGTGGCCGCCGCCCAGGCGCCGAGCTGTACCAGTCCGTTCCGCATCGTGCGCACATCCTGCCGTATTCGGGGCCGCCGCAGGTGGGCAGCCCTGCTATTCAGCAGGCAAGTTGCACAAAACGCCAGGGGAGGGAGCGAATCGGTCCGGAGCTGCCCGGCGGCCGGTCCCGGACCCACCCCGAGGTACAGACCACCGCACGCCGATGGCGTACCGTGCAGCCCCATGGCAACAGTGCTCGTGGTCGAGGACGACCCCTTCGTACGCTCCGCCCTCATCCGGCACCTGGCCGACACCGGTCACGCGGTCCGCAGTGTGGGTACGGCACTTGAGGCGCTGCGCGAGGTCGCCCAGGTCGGCTGTGACCTGGTGATCCTCGATCTCGGCCTGCCCGATCTGGACGGCAGCGAGGCCCTCAAGATGATCCGTGGCCTGACCAATGTGCCGGTCATCATCTCCACCGCCCGGGACGACGAGGCCGAGATCGTCCGGTTGCTCAACGACGGCGCCGACGACTACTTGGTGAAACCTTTCTCCGGTGAGCACCTCAGCGCCCGGATGGCCGCCGTACTGCGCCGGCTCGGCGGTGGGACCGCCCCGGTCACCCACGTGCTCCGGGTCGGCGGGCTCGCCATCGATCTCCAGCGCCGCGAGGCCACGCTGGACGGCCGGGCCCTCGATCTGACCCGTCGCGAGTTCGACCTGCTGGCCTTCCTCGCCGCCCGCCCCGGTGTGGTCGTGCCGCGCAAGGAGATCCTGGCCGAGGTGTGGCGCCAGACCTACGGCGGCGACCAGACCATCGACGTCCACCTCTCCTGGCTGCGCCGCAAACTCGGCGAGACCGCGTCCAACCCGCGCTACCTGCACACCGTGCGCGGCGTCGGGGTCCGGTTGGAGGCGACCGGGCACCCGACGGAGCCCGGGCCCGCCCCGGCGGGGCCCCGGACATGAGGCGGTTCGGGCACTCGCTGCGCTGGGCCCTGATCAAGGCCGCCGTGGCCGGGACCACCATGGTCGCGCTGGCCTTCCTCATCCCGCTCGGGCTGATGGTCCAACAGACCGCGCGGGACCGGGCGTTCACCGCCGCCGAGCGGCAGGCGGCGGCGCTCGGCCCGGCGCTCGCGATCACCACGGACCAGGGCGCCATCGCCCGCGCGGTGGCCAGTACCGACGCGGGGGCGCAGGGGCGGATGGCGGTCCATCTGCCGGCGCCGAGCGCGGCGGTGGGCACGGGGACGACCGGGACGGTGGCGGGAGCGGGGCCCACGGCAGCGGGGCCGACGGGAGCGGGCCCGACGCCGCCGGCGGGTGCTTCCGGCGGACCGGCCGCGCTGCCGTCCGCGTCGTCCGCCGCGCCGCCGTCCACCGGGGCGGTCCCGGCCGGGCCGGACGGCGGGGCGACGATCGGGGACGCCCGCGCGCTCGCCGCCGACGTCGGCACCGCCGGCGGCCAGGGTCGCTCGTTCACCGTCGAGGTGCCCGGCGGCTTCGCCCTGCTGCAGCCGGTCGCGGTCGACACCGGCCGGACGGCCGTGGTCGAGGTGTTCGTGGCCGACGGCGACCTCACCCGGGGGGTCTCCACCGCCTGGCTGGTGCTGTCGGCGGTCGCGCTCGGGCTGGTGGCGATCTCGGTGCTGGTCGCCGACCGGATGGGGGCCCGGATCGTCGGCTCCGCCCGCCGGCTGGCCGCCGCGGCCCGCTCGCTCGGCGGCGGGAACCTCGCCGTCCGGGTGCCCGTCGACGACCGGCAGAACGCCGGGAGCCCGGAGGAACTGCGCGAAGCCGCCCACGCGTTCAACGCGATGGCCGACCGGGTCGTCCACCTGCTGGCCGCCGAACGGGAGTTGGCCGCCGACCTGTCGCACCGGCTGCGCACCCCGCTCACCGTGCTGCGGCTCAACGCCGCCTCGCTCGGCGAGGGCGACGCCGCCGACGCCACCCGGCACGCCGTCTCCCAACTGGAGCGCGAGGTCGACCAGATCATCCGCTCGGCCCGGCGGGCGCCCGAGGACGCGCCCGCCGTCACCGTCGGCTGCGACGCCGCCGAGGTGATCCAGGAGCGGGTCGGCTTCTGGTCCGCGCTCGCCGAGGACGAGGGCCGCCGCTGGCAGTTGGCCGGCGCCGACCAGCCCGCCCCGGTGTCCGTCCAGCGCGGCGACCTCGCCGCCGCCGTCGACGCGCTGCTCGGCAACGTCTTCCGCCACACCGCCGTCGGCACCGCCTTCTCGGTCGACGTGCTCGCCACCGACAGCTCGGTCATCGTGCTGGTCGGCGACGCCGGACCGGGTTTCTCCGACCCCGAGGCCGCCCTGAAGCGCGGGCAGGGCCACGGCGGCGAGGGCTCCACCGGCCTCGGCCTGGACATCGCCCGCAAGCTCGCCGAGGTCACCGGCGGCGATGTCGCGCTGGGCCGCTCCGCGGTGCTCGGCGGCGCCGAGATCCGGCTGCGGCTGCGGGCCCGGCCCGACGGCGCCCCCGCCCGGGTCAGCCGCCGGCGCGGCCGCAACCCGCTGTTCGAGCGCTGAGCGGCGGCTCCGCCGACGCGGTGGCGGGCCGGGCCGGTGCCACCGGTCTCCCCCCTCTTTCTTAAGCGGGCCCTAAGAGAGCTGTACCCCTCGCTCAGCAGGCCGGTTCCGGCCGTCCGGCCGCACTAGCGTCATCCGCGCCGGTCACCCGACCGAGCCGGGTCACGCCGCCCGCGACGGGTCCACGCACCCGCGCCCGGCCGCCGCGACCCCGTCCGGCCCAGCCGTCCCCCCATCCCTCGGGCGGGAGACGCCCCCTGTGGAGGTACGCCCATGACGACCCAGCCCGCCCGCCGCCCGGGCCGCCGCCGGCGCAGCCGCAAGGGAGTCGTCCTCGGGGCCTCGGCCGTCGCCGCCGCGCTGGTCGCGGGTGGTGTGGTCGTCCTCGCCTCCTCGGCCAGCGCCGCCTCGCTCGGCGCCGTCTACACCCGCACCAGCACCTGGGACTCCGGCTACACCGGCCAGTACCTGGTCACCAACCCGGACAGCAGCGCGATCGAGGACTGGACGCTGACCTTCGACCTGCCGGCCGGGGCGAAGATCGACTCGCTCTGGAACGCCACCTTCAGCGCCGACGGCCCGCACGTCACCGTCAAGCCCGAGTCCTGGAGCAAGCGCCTGGAGCCCGGCCGGAGCCTGGTGGTCGGCTTCGTCGCCCAGGGCTCCGGGGCCGCCCAGGCCGAGCCCGGCAACTGCCTCATCAACAACGTCTCCTGCAAGGCCGGCGACGGTACCGTACCGACCCCCTCGGGGCGTCCGACCGGCAGCCCGAGCGTCCCGCCGACCGGGACCGCGTCGCCCAGTACGTCGCCGACCGCCACGGCCACCGCGACCGCCACCGCGACCGCCAAGCCCACCACGGCGTCGCCCAGCCCGACCGCCACGACGACCAGGCCGACCACCCCGCCACCCTCACCGACCGCGACCCCCACCGCGACCGGCACTCCCGCCCCGGTCACCGGCGCGGGCTTCGCCCCGTACGTGGACACCTCGCTCTACCCGCCGTACGACCTGGTCGCCACCGCGAAGGCCACCGGCGTCAAGAACTTCACCCTCGCCTTCGTGGTCTCCGGCGGCGGCTGCACCCCGAAGTGGGGCGGTGTCAGCGACCTCTCCGCCGACGCGGTGGCCGCCCAGATCGGCGCGCTGCGGGCGGTCGGCGGCGACGTCCGGGTCTCCTTCGGCGGCGCCAACGGCAGCGAGCTGGCCCTCGCCTGCACCACCACGGCCGATCTGACCGCCGTCTACCAGAAGACCGTCGACGCCTTCGGGCTGACCAAGGTCGACTTCGACGTCGAGGGCGGCGCGATCGCCAACACCGCCGCCAACACCCGCCGCGCCCAGGCGATCGCCCAGCTGCAGAAGAACGCGGCCGCCAAGGGCAAGGCCCTGGACGTCTCCTTCACCCTCCCCGCGCTGCCCTCCGGCCTGACCCAGGAGGGCGTCAACCTGGTCGCGGACGCCAAGAACAACGGTGTCGCGATCGGCGCGGTCAACATCATGGCGATGGACTTCGGTGACGGCGTCGCCCCGAACCCGCAGGGCCAGATGGGCAAGTACGCGATCGCCGCGGCCACCGCCACCCAGGCCCAGGTGAAGAGTGTGCTCGGCCTGGACGACGCCGCCGCCTGGCGCAAGGTCGCGGTCACCCCGATGATCGGCGTCAACGACGTGGCCAGCGAGATCTTCACGGTCGCCGACGCCAAGCAGCTCGCCGACTTCGCCGGGACCAAGCACCTGGCCTGGCTGGCGATGTGGTCCGGCACCCGTGACAAGGCCTGCGAGGGCGGCGCCAAGGCGTACGCCGACGCGAGCTGCAGCAGCGTCGTCCAGCAGCCGCTGGACTTCACCCGGGCCCTCGGCGCCTACGCCGGCTGAGCCCCTCCGACCCCTCCCCGGGACCCCGGCCGTCCGTGCTCCGCCCGCAACGGAGTACGGCCGGCCGGGGCGTTCTCCCGCTCGGGCGGTCACATTCCGTCACTCTCCCGATCGGGCCCGGTCGGCGGTCATCCGGTATCGTCGCTGGTTGGTCGAACGGTGGACGGAGCGAACAGTGACAGCGGTGCAAGACGAGCGCAGCGCGGTGCCAGCCGCACCGGACCCGGCGCCCGGGCCCCTGTCGGACCGCGTGAAGGACGCCCTCGGCGCACCCGTACGGGCCCTGCGCGAGACACCGCGCCGCCCGCTGCTGGCGGTCTCCGCCGTGGCGCTGCTGTCCCTGGTGGTCTACGCCGTAGTCCGGCACTTCGTCCACACCTCGATGGTCGACATGATCGTCTACCGGGCGGAGGGCGCCGCCGTCGCCGACGGCACCGACCTCTACGCCCTGCGGGTCACCGAGTGGAACCTGCCCGCCACCTACCCGCCGTTCGCCGCGATGCTGTTCGTGCCGACGACCTGGTTCCCGGTGCCGTTCCTCCGGGTGGCGATCACGCTCGGCAACCTCGGCCTGCTCGCGCTCTTCACCCACCTGTCGTTCAAGCTGGTCGGCTGGCCGCGCCGCGAACTGCGCCCGCTCGGCGTGATCCTGGTCACCGGCGGCGGCGTCTGGCTCGAACCGGTCTTCACCACGCTGCGTTACGGCCAGATCAACCTCGCCCTGGCCTGCCTGATCCTCTGGGACCTCACCCGCCCCGACGGCCGCCGGAGCAAGGGCGTCGCGATCGGCATCGCCGCGGGCATCAAGCTCACCCCCGGGCTCTTCGCCGTCTACCTGCTGCTCACCGGCCGGATCCGGGCCGCCTTCGTGGCCGGCTTCACCTTCCTCGGGACCTTCCTGCTCGGCGCGCTCGTCCTGCCCGACGCCACCTGGGGTTTCTGGACCAAGTACCTCTATGACTCCTCGCGGGTCGGCAAGACCGAGATCGTCGACAACCAGTCGGTCCGCGGCGCCGTCGCCCGGCTGCTGCACACCGCCGACCCCGGGACCGTCGCGACCCTGGGCTCCGGACTGGTCGCGGTGGCCGGCCTGGGCATCGCCGCGTGGGCCGCCTCCAGCTCCCGCTGGCTGCCGCGCGCCGAGGCGTGGGGCGTCTGCTGCGCCGCCGTCACCGCGGTGCTGATCTCGCCGATCAGCTGGACCCACCACTGGGTCTGGTGCGTCCCCGTGCTGGCGCTGCTCGCCTGCGAGGCGGCGGTCGAGCAGGCCCGGCCGACCGCCGTCCGCCGGCTGCGCTGGCGCGCCGCCTTCGGGGCCACGCTGATCGCCTTCTTCTCGTTCGGGATGTGGGTCGTGCCGCACCACGGCGACCTCGACCTGCACCTGCCGGCGGTCAGCCAGGTCCCGGCTTCGGTCTACCCGCTCGTCGGGGTCTGCTTCCTGCTGGCCGCGGCGCTACGGATAAGGGCACGGCGGCGGGCCGCCGGCGCACCGCTCGTCCCGCTGCCCGGGCAGCGCAGCGGCGGTGGCCGTCCGGGCCCCGCGCGCGACCGTCAGCAGGCCCCCGCGGCCCGCTGAGTCGACGGGGGCTCCCGGCCCGGCCGGGCCGGGGGTGCTCCGCCCGGGGCGGACCCGTGCGGACGGGCGCCGTGGGGAGGCGCCCTGTCCGGGGCCCTCGCGTCCGGGGCCTTCGCGTCGGGGGCCTTCGCGTCCGGCGCCTGGGTGTCCCGGGCCGTCGCGTCGGGGGGTGCCCGGCGCGGGGCCGCGCCGCGCGGCGCGGTCGGTCACGCGAGCAGCTCGGCGAGCGAACCGTCCATGTCCAGCGCCGCCAGCTCACTGCCCGGCGGTACCAGCCGGTGCGCCCGCTCCAGCCAGGCCGCCACCACCGGCAGCGGAGCCTCCAGCAGCGCGTCCCCGGCGGGCGAGGTCAGCGCCAGGCAGAGCACGCTGCGCCGGCCCCTGGAGGTGCCCCCGGCCGAAGGCTGGGAGAGGGTCGGCCAGATCCGCACGTCCCCCTGGCCGCACGGCCGGAAGGTGCCCTCCACCAGCAGCTCGCGGGCGAACACCCAGGTGACCGGCGAGCCGGTGTCCAGGTGGAAGGTGATGTGCACCGCGTACGGGTCGTGGCTGCTGTAGGACAGCCGGGCCGGGACGGGGACGCTGTGCTCGGGGGAGAGCACCAGGTTGAGTTCCAGTTCGTGCTCCACCACGCTCGTCGCGCGCTCCATGATCGGGTTCCTCTCTGACTCCGGTTCGTGCCCGGTTCTCGGGCCCTGTGACCTTGGAGAGCGCGGATCGCGGGCGGTCTTACACACGTTTCCGAGATTTCTCGCCGACGTTTCCGCAGGCGTGCGCGAGGAGTGGTGAACGCGGACAGGGCGGGCGCGTGAGGAGGAGCGCGCGCCGCCCTCCCTTATCCCGTACGGACCTGGGCTGTCCGCCGAATGCGCAACTTCCCCCCGCCGACCCGCCGAGGTACTACCCTTTGTGACTGCCCCGCGACTGTCCGCCAAGAGGGCGGTGTCCTCGCGCGCGCCGACGGCGAAGCCGGCTGGGCCGCCCGAGTCGCCTCCGCACGGTCTGCCCGCCGGGTGTGCCGCATCGGCCCTGCCAGGAAAGAAGACCCCATGACGGACCGGCCCTTCGCCGGCGGCGCGGAGACGGCCGTCGGCCCCACCCCCGGGTACTACCCCGATCCCTCGGTGCCCGGCTTCGTCCGCTACTGGGGTGGCGCCGCCTGGGTGCCGGGGACCAGCCGGCCGGCCCCGGCAGCGGGCGAGGTGCTGGCGCCGCCCCGGTTCGCCTCGCGTCGCGGGGCTGTGGCGGGCGGTGCGGTCGGTGGTGCGGGATCCGGGCCGGGGGCGGGCGCGCGCTTCGTGCCGCCGCCGGCGGTCGCGGCGGAGGCCGACCTGCCGGCGGCCGCGGTGCCGTCGGTGGTCGAGGTGGTCGAGGTGGTCGAGGTGGCCGGGTCGGCGGCCGTGGTGCCGTCGGTTGCCGGGTCGTCGGCCGTGCTGCCGTCGGCCGTCGAGGTGTCCGGGGAGACCGGGCCGGTGTATCTGGATCAGACGGCCGGCGGGGCGTCGTTCAGCGTCGGGCCGTACCTGGCGGTCGGGCCCGCCCTGCGGGCGGCCGCGGCGCCGGTGGACTCCCGCGTCGGGGACTTCGCCGCCGGGGACTCCGGTGTCGCGGACTCCGGTGTCGCGGACCGCGCTGCCGGGGACTCCCGTGCCGCGGACTCCCGTGTCGGGCCGGCCGGGGGTGCTCCGGCCGGCCGGGAGGGCGGCGGCGGGGCGTTGGAGGAGCGCGATGGCGAGCCGGGGGCGTCCGGCTGGCAGGTCGACCCGCGGGCGCAGCGCGGCCTGATGGAGACGGGCGGGGCGCCGCGCTGGGTCTCCTGGGGCGTGCTCCCGGGGGCGGAGCCGCCGTCGGAGGCGGCCGGGCCGGCGGACGTCCGGCCGGTGGTCGGGGAGCGCTCGCCGGGGGAGCGCGTGCCCGGGGCGCGGGTGGAACCGGCTGCGGTGGCGGACTCGGCGGACTCGGCGGCGGTCGTGGAGTCGGCGGTCGAACGTGTCTCCGGTCCGGCGGTGGCGGCGGTGGCCGCGTCCGTGCGTGCGGCCGCTCCCGCGTCGGGCGTCGGGCCGGGTGTCCTGCCGGGTGGTGTCCTGCCGGGCGGTGTCCTGCCGGGCGTCGGGCCGGTGGCGGCCCCGGTGGTCGCGCCGGAGCGGGAGCTCGGGCCGGAACCGTCCGCCCCCGAGGCGCCCGCCGTGGCCGCCCCCGCGCCGCCCGCTCCTGCCGTGAAGGCCGGGGGCGCGCGGCGATCGGCCGCCCGCCGCCGTCCCCCCGCACCAGTGGCCGCCGGGCTGGGGCGCCGTTTGGCCGCCCGGCTGGTGGACACCGCCGTGCTCGCCGTGGTCGCCACCGCGGCCGCGATCCCGCTCGGCGGCTCCGTGCGGTCCCACCTCCAGCAGAAGCTCGACCAGGCCAGGATGGCCAGTGCCCTCACCCGCCGTCAGGTCGACGTCTGGCTGGTGGACGGCGTGGTGGTGGGCAAGGTCGCCGTCCTGATCGCCCTCCTCGCCTTCGTCGGTGTGCTCTACGAGGTGCTGCCGACCGCCCGTACCGGCCAGACCTTCGGCAAGCGGCTGGCCCGGATCCGGGTGGTCGACGCGGCTCCGTCGGCGGCCCGCCCGAGGCTGAGCCTGCCCCGGTCGCTGACCCGCTGGCTGGTCCGGAACGCCTCCGCGGTCCTGTTGCTCGGCCTGGTCTGGCCACTGTTCGACCGCCCGGCCCGGCGCGGCTGGCACGACCGGGTGGCGGGCACCCGGGTCGTCCGGGACTGACCGCGATCACCCGCAGGTTGCTGGGCGAAACGGACTAAATATCCGAAACTTACCGAATGTGTGATGTTCTACTCGGGGCATGAGCACCCACAACCCCTCAGGCTCCGAGCCGGAGGGGGGCGGCCAGCCCTCCTTCGACAAGCAGCCCCCGTCCCCGGGCGGCGGCACGCCGGAAGGTGCGCCGTCGGACCCGTCCGGCAACCCGCCGCCGTCCTCGCCCCCGCCCCCGGCCGGCAGTCCCTACGACGACCGCCCCGGCGCGTACGGCGGCACCTACGGCGGTGCCCCCGGCGGCTCGCCCTACGGGCAGCCGCCGTACGGCCAGGGCCCCTACGGTGGGCCGCCGCCCGGCTACGGGCCCACGGGGTACGGCACGCCGGGCGCCGGGCCGATCCCCGGGATGCCGCCGCTCGGCAGCTGGCCTAACCGCATCCTCGCGCAGGTGATCGACTACGTCCTCGCGCAGATCGTGGCGGTCCTCCTGGTACTGCCCTTCGCCAGCCTCGGCGACCGGTCCGGCTCGGCCGGCGCGTTCTGGCTGGCCTGCGGCCTGCTCCTGATCTACGACGGCGTGATGCTCAGCCGGGACGGCCAGACCCTCGGCAAGAAGGCCATGAAGGTCAGGGTCGCGATGCTGATCGACGGCACCACGCCGACGCCGGCCGCCGCCTGGACGCGGTCCGCCGTGTTCATCCTCCCGGCGGTCATCTGCTGCGCCGCGCTCTGGTGGCTGATCGACGGACTCTTCGGCGTCTTCGACAAGCCGTACCGGCAGTGCGTCCACGACAAGGCCGCGAAGACCGTGGTGGTCTCCACGGCCTGATCCCGTCCACGGGTCGGTACCGCCCGGCGGTGCGTCAGCGCTGCCGGGCGTACGCGTGTCCGGCGGGCGCGGGCGCCTCGGCTGTCGGGGCCGCCGCCGCCGTCGGCGCCGCTGCCGCTGCCGCTGCCGCTGCCGTCACCGGCGGGACGGTCGTGGTGCGGCGCTGGGCGGCGGTCGACAGCGACAGCAGCGTCACCAGCGTTCCGAGGGTGAGCGCGAAGCCCACCAGGACGGCGATCTCCAGGACACCCGTGGCGCCCGAAACCGCCAGCAACGCCACGGCGGTGGCGACGACGGTGCAGGTGCCGAGGCAGATCTGAGCGGTGGTCGGGCGCGGCATGGCGATCGGTCCTTCGCACGTCGGGGGGAACGGGCGGGGGGAAACGGGGCGGTGCGTGCCGGTACGGTGCGGTGCGGTCCCGGCGCGGTACCGGTGCCGGAGTACTTCCCAGGACCCCTACCCGGTACGGGTGTTCGGTAAGTGCAGCCTAAGCCGACGGGCCCGGAGCACGGGGGGCGCACGGGCTCACTCCGGGGTCGCCCAGCCCACTCGGTACGGTGACCGGGACTGATCCGTTGACGCCCGACACCCCCGGGGGAACCTCCGTGCCCATCCCCGCCGACTGGCCCGCCACCGAGGCCGAGGCACTCGCCGAACAGGAACGCCTGCGCCCGCTCGTCCAGCCCCACGGCCCCGCCGCCGCCGGCGCCGACGACACGCTGATCGCCGGCGTGGACGTCGCCTACGACGACGACCGGGACCTCGTGGTCGCCGCCGCCGTGGTCCTGGACCGCGACACCCTGGCCGTCGTCGACGAGTCGACCGCCGTCGGACGGATCGCCTTCCCCTATGTCCCCGGACTGCTCGCCTTCCGCGAACTCCCCGCCGTGCTCGACGCCCTGGCCGCACTCACCCGCACCCCCGGCACCGTGGTCTGCGACGGCTACGGCCTCGCCCACCCGCGCCGCCTCGGCCTGGCCAGCCATCTCGGCGTGCTCACCGGCTTGCGCACCCTCGGCGTCGCCAAGACCCCGTTCGTCTTCGAGCACCACGAGCCCGACGCCGCCCGCGGCGCCTGGACCCCGCTCACCGACCCCGCCACCGGGGAGGAGGTCGGCCGCGCCGTCCGCACCCGGCCCGGCGTCAAGCCCGTGTTCGTCTCCGTCGGCCACCGCATCGGCCTGACCGAGGCGGTCGACACCACCCTGGCCCTCGCCCCGCGCTACCGACTGCCCGAAACCACCCGCCACGCCGACTCGCTCTGCCGCCGGGCCCTCGCCGCACTGCGGCGTACGGAGGACACGAACTGACGGTCCGGCAGCTCGGCTGCGGTTCGCCACGAGCGCCGTTCTGCTCGTCCGGCCCATGTGTTAGACATGTCTCTCCCGGGGCTGTGCACGACAGCACGGAACGGACGCACGGGGGAGGCGCCGGACGTGGCGACGGGGACCGGATCGACGGGCGGAGCCGGCAGCGGCTACCGCGTCGAAGTCGAGCAACTACGGGCCTTCGCGGCCCAGGTACGGCTACTGCTGGCCGAGTTCGAACGCCACGCCGACGGCACCCGGACCCACGGACAGAGCGCCGTCGGCAAGAACTCCTTCGGCACCTTCGCCGAGGCCACCGAACTGCACGGCCGGTACCAGACGATGCGCGACGGCCTGCGCGACGTGCTCAACCAGCTCCAGGAAGCCGTGGACGAGGCCCAGAAGAAGGCCGAGCTCACCGCCACCAACTACCAGGAGCAGGAACACCGCACCGCGGGCAAGCTGAAGCTCGACGGCGACGGCTGGTCGGTGGCCGCCCCGTCCGCCACCAGCACCGCCGCCTACACCCAGACGGTGGCCCCGCCCCAACGCCACGGCGGGAAGTCCGAACGATGAGCGCCGACCGGGAACAGCCCCGCGGGAACGGAGGCGGCCGCCCATGACGTACACCAACTTCAACGACTACAGCCACGCCGAACTCCGCAAGATGGCCCAGGCCCTGAACCCCGGAGAGGTGATGGCCGCCGGCGACCCCTGGCGCCGCGCCGCCGACACCCTCAAGGCCATCCGCGCCACCCTCACCCGGGCCAGCACCGAGGCCGCCGTCAGCTGGGAGGGCAGCACCAGCGACGCCTTCCACAGCCGCATGCTCAACCTCGCCGCCACCATCAACAACACGGCCTCCTACGCCAACGACGCCGCCAACACCCTCAAAGCCATGTCCGAGGCCATCGCCAAGGCCAAGCACGACATGCCCGAGGAGCCCAGCGGCTGGGAGCAGCTCAAGGACGGCGTCGGCGACACCGTCTCCTCCCTCTTCGGCGGCGACGACGAGGACAGCAGGACCGCCATCGCCGAACAGCGCAAACTCGAAGCCGCCGCGGTCATGCAGACCCTCGCCATGCACTACCGCGTCGCCGCCCCGATGCTGAAGCCGCCACCGCCGCTGGGGCCGGGACCTAACAAGCGTCGGGGGGACGACTATCAGGATGTCCCGTCACCTGATGATCAATCGGGAGCCTCGACGATCAGCGCGGTGATGGCCGGAGCCAGCTACACCACCGCGACCACGACGCCGACCACTGGCGGGTCCACACCAGCCCCGCAGCGATCTACCGGCCAGAACACCCCGAACGCCCAGAGCCGCCCGGCGACGGTCAAGCCGCTCGTACCGGCAGCACCGGTGGACTCGGGCATCAAGGGGGGTACCGCGCAGATCGCGCCGAAGCCCCCAACTGTCACTCATTACGGTCCGGGCACCGGGATCGACGGTACGAACATCGGCCTTCCGGCGACATCCGGCTCCAGTACGTCATTCCCGAACCCCGCTGGCTCCGCTGCCAATTCCGGACCGCAGACGGGAGTTCCGAACGTTCCTGCGGCCGGCGGGCAGGGGGGATCTCACATCGGCGGCGGGCCGAGTGTGGGGGGACGGGGAGTCTCGGTCGGCGGGCAGGAAAGGACGGGGACACCGATCAGGGATGCTTCCGGCCGGACCAGCGTTCCCGGTGAGGTCATGGCCCGAAGGGGCAAGGCCTTCGGCGCGGGTGAGGTGTTCGAGGGGGGCTTCGGCAGTGGTGGCCGGGCTTCCGGCGGCTCCCGGCCGGGCGGTGGTCTCCCGGGGCACACGGGTGGCGTCGTGGGCGAGGGCGGCCGATCGGCTCCCGGATCCGGTGCGAAGCAGGCCTTCACGGAGGGTGGCTCCGGCCTCGGCGCGCGGAGCCGGCCGAAGGGGGAACCGGGCGCCCACACCGGGGCCGGGATGGCGCCCGGTATGCCACTCGGAGACACCCGGCGGCACAAGAAGGACGAGGAGAAGGAGGGCAAGCGCCCTGCTTACCTCGTCGAGGACGAGGAGACCTGGGCGTCGGACAAGCCGGCCAACCCGAACGTGGTGGAATGACCCCTGTTCGCAGGTGGACAGGCCGATGATCGGTCGTCTCCTGGGCCGCCCGCCCAGGGGACGACTCGTTGAGTGAGGTGACCAGGCGTGACGAGCAGTCGGGTAGGGCGTGCGGCGACCGTGCTCGCTGCCGGAGCCCTGGTGTGGGGGGCAGCTCACCCACCAGCGATGGCGGATCAGATCCGAAATGCGCAATGGCCCTTGAAGGCCTTCGCCGCCGACACCAGAATCTGGCCGGTCAGTCAGGGCGATGGTGTCGTTGTTGCCGTGGTGGACGGTGGTGTAAGCCAGGACCACCAGGACCTCATCGGACAGGTACTGCCCGGCGCCGATTTCTCCGGAGCGAAGTCGGACGGGCGACTGGACAATGACGGCCACGGAACGGCCATGGCGAGTCTGATCGCCGGCACCGGACACGGAGCGTCGGCGGGAGTCATCGGCCTCGCACCGAAGGCGAAGATTCTTCCGGTCAAGATCAGGAGCACCGACGGTCTTCCGGAGGTCCAGCAGTCCGACCTTGCGCTGGCCGTCCGATTCGCTGCCGATCACGGGGTGCGGGTCATCAACATCTCCCTCGGGGGGTATGCGGGGACTGACACGCAGACGCGCGAGGCGATCGAGTACGCGGTCTCCAAGGACATCGTCGTCGTCGCGTCCGCCGGGAACAGCGGTAACAAGTCATCGCCGGTGGAGTACCCCGCAGCCTTCCCCGGCGTCGTGGCCGTCGCGGCTGTCGACGAGCAGAGCCGTGTCTGGGAGAAGTCCACCTTCGGACCGGAGACCACGATCGCCGCGCCGGGTGTCGGGATCTACCACGCATCAGCCACCTCTACGTCGAGCTACAGCGTCGGCAACGGCACCTCCGACGCCACCGCCTACGTCTCCGCCACTGCCGCGCTGATCCGGTCGAAGTACCCGGCGCTCTCCGCCGGGCAGGTCATCAATCGGATGATCAAGAGTGCGACGCCGCCGGTGGACGGTTCGGCGGTGCCCGACGCCCACTACGGGTACGGGGTCGTCGATCCGGCCAAGGCGTTGGAGGCGAATCCCGCGGTGGACGGCGGGTCGAGGGCGAACCCGTTGCTCGGGCGGGCGGAGTCGCAGGGGGCTCCGTCGGACTCCGCGGCGGCCGGGGACGACGGCTCGGCGCCGCCGATGGCGGCGCCGGTGCCCGGGGCCGGCGGGAACGCGGGGATCACGTACACGCTGATCGGGGCGGGCGGCCTTCTGGTCCTGGTGGTCGCGGGGGTGGGGGCGGGGCTGGCCGCGCGGTCGCGCAAGCGGCGCCGGGCCGCCGCGGCGGGGCCGTACCCGTACCCGCCGGGGTACGGCCCCGCGCCGCAGCAGCCGCAGCAGCCGCAGCAGCCCCAGCAGCCGCCCCGCTGGTGACCCGGGCGGGTGCGGGGCGTCCTCAGAGCCCGCGGTGCATGATGTGCAGGCCGACGTAGCCCTTGTGCGGGTGGTGGAAGGCCTCGGGGACGGTGGCGAGGATCTCGAAGCCGAGGGATTCCCAGAGGGCCACCGCGCGGTCGTTGGTCTCCACGACGGCGTTGAACTGCATCGCGCGGTAGCCGTCGGCGCGGGCCCGGTCCAGGACGTGGGCGCAGAGGGCGCGGGCGACGCCCCGGCCGGAGTGGCGGGGGTCGACCATGAAGCCCGCGTTGGCGACGTGCGCGCCGCCGCCGGCCTGGTTGGGGTGGCTCTCGGCGGTGCCCAGGACGGTGCCGTCCTCGTCGACGGCGACGAAGGTGCGGCCGGGGGCGGGTTTGAACCAGAGCGCGCGGGCCCGGTCCTCGTCGGTGTCGCGGTCCCAGCTGTAGGTCTCGCCGGCGGCGACGATCTCCCGGAGGAAGGGCCAGATGGCCGGCCAGTCGGCGGGGGTGGCTTCGCGGATCAGCATGGTGCCCAGCATGGACCGGAGGGCTCCGGTCCGGCCAGGGACTTTCGGACAGCCGGGGCGCGGGCGACGGCCCGGCTACGCGGCGACGGCGATCTGCTCGCGGTGGTGCGCCGGGGCGGCGGCCTCGTCGACCACGGCGACCGCGAGGTCGGCCTGGGCGATCCGCTCGCCGAGGACCTGCGGGCCGCCGACCCGGTAGCGGCCGGTGCCGGGCGCGCCGCGGTCGAGGTCGAGGGGCGGGGTGACGACGACCCAGTCCAGCGTGGTGGCCGACTCCCGCAGCCGGGCCAGCGCGCCGGAGTGGCCGAGCGAGAAGGCGCGGTGGGCCTCGGGGAAGGCGGGGTCGTCGTGGACGGCGGTACCGGGCGCGGTCTCCAGGGTGGTCGCGACGCCGACGTGGACCAGCCGGTGGACCTCGGCCGCGGCGAGGCCGGCCACCAGGGCGTCGGTGGCGGCCCGGTAGAACCGGGCGGACGGCACGTCGGGGGTGTGGACGGCGCTGACGGCGGCGGTGTGTCCGAGGGCCGCGGCGGCGACGCCGGCCTCGTCGGTGATGTCGCAGCGGACCACGGCGGCGCCGGTGTCCGCGAGGTCGCGGTGGCGCTCGGGGTCGCGGACGGCGGCGGTGACGGTCAGCCCGCGCCGGCGGGCCTCGGCGACCACGGCCCGTCCGACCTGTCCGCCCGCGCCGAACACGATCAGGTCCGTGCCGGTCTGGGTGCCGGTGCTGTTCATCGCGGTCTCCGTCCGCTCGTCGGGGGCGCTGTCGCCCGCCGTCGCCGTGACGGTAGACCGGGGGGTGCCGGTTACTTCAACGGTACCGGCGGTGGCCCGGTCGGACGCCGCGTCGGCTACCGTCGGGCCATGACGCCCACCGAGTCCGCACCGCTGACAACGGACTTCTTCGACCCGGACTGCCCGGTGCGGACGATCCCGGTCCTGGGCGGCAGGAAGTGGGCCTGGAAGATCATGCGCTGTCTGGAGGGCGGGCCGCGCCGCTTCTCCGAGTTGCGGGTGCCGCTGGTCGGCATCACCGCGAAGGTGCTGGCCGAGTCGCTGCGCGCGATGGAGTCCGAGGGCGCGGTGGTCCGCACCGAGTACGACGAGCACCCGCCGCGGGTGGAGTACGCCCTGACGCCGCTCGGCCGCACGCTGCTGGGGCCGATGGACGCGGTCTGCGCGTGGAGCCGCCAGAACCTGGCGGGCCTGTTGGAGGCGCGGGAGGCCTACGAGCGCGACGAGGCCGGACGCGCGGTCGGCGCGCGCTGAGCCGGCGCGCGCCGTGCCCGCGCGTACTCAGCCGGCGCGTACTCGGCCGGCGCGCGCTGAGCCCGTACGCGCCGCGCCCGCTTCGGCCCGGATGCCCCGCGCCCGGGGCCTGGCCGTATCTCGGCGGCCGATGGCGGTCGGACCGCTGGTGGGCGCGGTCCGGCCGCCGCCATCCTGGACGCATGACCAGCCCTGAGAACGCCGCCGCCCCGCAGACCGCCGCCCCGCAGACCGCCACCACCGGGCCGGCCGATGCCGTCGACCCGGACACGGTCGTTCCCGACACGGTCGTCCCGGACACCAAGGACTGGACCTGGGTGCTGGAGCGGACCTGCCCGGACTGCGGCCTGGACTCCGCGGCCGTGGCCCCCGAGGCCGTCCCCGGGCTGATCCGGGCCAACGCGGAGGCCTGGGTGGCGGTGCTGGCCGGTGACGAGGACGCCTTGCGCCGCCGTCCCCGCCCGGACGTCTGGTCCGGCCTGGAGTACGCCTGCCATGTGCGGGACGTCTTCCGGCTGTTCCACGTCCGGCTGAACCTGATGCTCGACCAGGAGGGGCCGGCCTTCCCGAACTGGGACCAGGACGAGACGGCGGTCGCGGACCGCTACCGGGAGCAGCGGCCCCGGGCCGTGGCGGCGGATCTGGCCGAGGCCGGGCGGGTCCTGGCGGACGCCTTCGAGCGGGTGACGGGCGGGCAGTGGCAGCGCACCGGCCACCGCGGTGACGGCGCGCGCTTCACGGTCGAGTCGTTCTCCCGCTACCTGATCCACGACCCGGTCCACCACCTGTACGACGTGACGGGCGAGCGGGTCTGATCCACCGGCCGTGGAGGCGGCGGTGGAGGCGGTGGTGGAGGCGGCCGGGTGGACGGCCGGGTGGCCGGGCGCGCTGCCGGGGCCCGGAGGTTCGGGAGGGGAGCGGGGGCTTCGCCGGGTTCACCAGCCGGAGGCCTCGCGGAGCATGGTGCGGCGGAGTCGGCCGGCCACGCTGGCGGTGTCGGTGCCGATGACGTCGGCGATCTCGGGCGCGGCGAGGCCGACGACGTAGTGCAGGATCGCCAGGTCGTCGTCGGCGGGGGGCTGGGGGTCGGCCGGTGGGCCGGCCTGGCGGGTGTGTTCACTGACGGTGCCGCGGAGGATCTGCCAGGCGTGCGCGGTGGGATTTGAGCTGCCCAGCAACTCGCGCCAGTGGACGGCGATTTCGGCGAAGGCCTGTTGGACCGCGCCGGCCGCCTCGGTGTGGTCCGGCAGCCATACCCGGGCGTAGCTGAGGTACCGGGGTCGGTGGAGTTCGCAGAAGGCCGCGAACTCCAGCGGTACGGCGAGCGGTTCGTCGGGCCCCGGGGGAGGCTCGGCGGTGCTGTCATGACGGTTGGTCATCTCGGCTTCTCGGCAAGTGAGATGGGCTTCTGACGGTCGATCATCTGTGCTCACTCTACGGTAGGCGCTCGGTGCGCTGGGTTACCAATCGGATTGAATGCCCGGAACGCACCGCCGCTCGGCCGGTTCCGGCGGTGACCGGATGCGGGCGGGCGGGCGGCGGGGTGGCGCGAGGCCGGTGGTGGAGTGGGGCACCGTGGTGCCGCAGGCGCGGATGTGGGAGCGTCGTGGCCGGTCAGCGGAGTGGGATGACGGGGTCGCGGGGCGGTTGATGAGCCACCGTAGGCGGTTCGGCGGCTCACGTCCACGCCCTCGGCGTGAAGCCGCGTCCGCGCTACCGGTCGCGCGCGCGGAGGGTCGGAGCAGGTGTTCGGATGGTCCCGGGGGCGGCTTCGCGCGGGGGTGCCGCGCTCGCGCCCACCGGGGGCGGCGCCGGGCGGTGGCCGGTGGGCCGGGCGGTGCCGTACGAGGCCGGTCGGGCCCGGGGTCGGGCCCGCGACGGGGGCGGTCGAGGTGGTGTGGTCGAAACGGGTGCGGTAGTGGTGGGTGCGGCGTTCTGACAGGTGCGGTCGGGACGGTGCGACGCGGTCCGGGACGGGCCGTTCGAGACGCCGCGGTGCGAGACGACAGGCGGGACGGCGCGGTGCGAGACGGCAGGGCGGGCGGTCCGGCCCCCTCCGGCCGCCCCTGTCCGTGTCGGTCGCGCCCCCGCCGCCCGGTGGTGGGCGACCGCGGTGCGCGGTAGGTCGTGCGTCGGTCGTCAGCCGGGTTGCCCGGCTTCGGCGGTGATGATCCGGTGGTCAGCCGCCGTGGTCCGTTCCAGCTGGGCGGGGAACGCCTCGACGGCCCGTCGCCGGGCCAGCTCGGCCGCCGCCGCGGCGGCGGCAGCGGCTCCGGCGGCTCCCGCGGCTCCGGCGGCTCCCGCACTGTCCGGTCCGGTGTCGCCGATCCTTCGCTCGCGGCCGACGGCGGTGCGGGCGGCCTGGTCCTCGGCCGCCTGTCTCGCGGCCAGGTAGGCCTGGACGGCGGCCATCCCGTAGACGGGCTGGATCAGCTGGTGGCCCTTGAAGAAGGGCCTGGCCGGGGCGAACCCGGCCGCGACCACCAGGTCGCGGATCTCGGCTATCTCCGCCTCGCTGCGGGCGGTGAAGCGAACCTCCCAGCCTTTTTTGTACGTATGGCCCTGTTCGCCGCTGCGGCGGGCCGGGTCCGGCCGGCGGACGTATCCGGGCAGGCGGCCAAGGCGGAGCTGGGCCGCGCGGAGGCCGGCGGTCTCGTCACGTGACATGCACCAAGGGTAGGCAATCCGGCGCGTGGGAGTGACTTCCGGAGGCGCTTCGGCGTATGCCCTTGGTCACTCACGGTCAGACGCGCTGGTCGTCGATCGTCTTTGATCAATGAAGACAAGCATATGATCACCCGTTCCGCCGAATGAGTGAGGGTATGAGGACTTTAGTGCGGACTGGTCCCGGTTTCGCGACGGTTGGGTAACAGTGCGTCAGGTGACCGATGGTCGGTCCGGGTGGTTGGGGATGGTGTCGGCATGAGCTACCGGATCCCCTCGCCGCCGCCCTCCCTGGAGGAACTGGCGAAGCGTCAGCAGAACGTCATCACCGCCAGCCAGCTGCGCGCCCGGGGCGTGCCGGCCCGGGTGGTCACCGGCCACTGTCGCCGCGGCGGCCCCTGGCAGCGGCTGTTGCCCAGGGTCTACCTCCTGCAGTCCGGCGAGCCGACTCCGGAGCAGCGGATGTGGGCGGCCCTGCTCTACGCCGCTCAGAACGGGCGCGAGGAGGGTCGCCGGGAGGGCGCCGTGATCACCGGCACGGCCGCGCTCGCGCTCTACGGCTTCGCCGCGGTGCCGCGGTTGCCCGCCGTCACCGGGGTGGACGTCCTGGTGCCCCGTCAGCGCCGTCTGAAGGATGCCGGCGAGGTCCGGATCCGGCGCACCGAAAGGGAGTTGGTGGCCAGCTCGGTGCACGGTCTGGCCTGTGCGCCGGTCGCCCGGGCGGTCGCCGACGCGCTGGGCGAGTGGACGGCCGAGGGGGTCGCGCCGGAGTTCGGCGAGGGCGCCGCGCCGGTGGTTCGCGCGGTACTGCGGGAGGCCGTGGAGCGCCCGGACATCCGCTGCACGGTAAGGGAGTTGGTCGCCGAGCTGACCGAGTCCGGACTGGCCGCCGACCTGCGGGTGCGGGCCGCTCTGGACGAGCTGCTGGCCACCGAGCGGGACGCGGTGCTGGAGCGGCTCGGCGTCCTGGTGGACGAGTGGCTGCTGCCCGCCCCGCTGGCCGGACCCGAGCTGCGGATGCGCGGCGGCACCTACGTCGCCGTCCCGGACCTCTACTGGCCGCGGGCCGGGGTGGCGGTCGAGGTCGACTCCGAACTGCGCTGCGTCAGCGAGGGGGAGGCCGCCTGGGTGCGCGGCGGCCAGCACCGGATGGAGTACCTCGGGATCCGGGTGGTGTACCTCTCCGGGGCGCGACTGGCCGCCGAGCCGGAGGCGGTCGGCGCCGAGCTGCGCGAGGCCTTCCGGCAGGGCGGCACCGACGTGGTGGAGCTGCTGGTCACCGAGCGGTGAGCCGGCGCCCTCCCGGGGCTCGGCCCCGTCCTCCCGGGGCTCAGCCCCGCGCCGCCGGGGCCCCGACCAGTTCGACGCCGGCCGCCCGCAGTTCCTCCAGCGCGGCGGCGACGGTGTGCGGCGAGACGCCGGCCGTCAGGTCCAGCAGGACGCGGGTGGTGAAGCCGGCCCGGACGGCGTCCAGCGCGGTGGCCTTGACGCAGTGGTCGGTGGCGAGCCCGACCACGTCGACCTCGGTGACCTGGCGCTCGCGCAGCCACTCGATCGGACCCCGGTCGTTCTCGTCGAATCCCTCGAAGCCGCTGTACGCCGCCGCGTAGGCGCCCTTGTCGAAGACCGCCTCGATCGCGCCGGAGGTGACGGAGGGCGCGAAGTTGGGGTGGAAGCCGACGCCCTCGGTGCCCGCCACGCAGTGCACCGGCCAGCTGGTGACGTAGTCCGGGTCGTCGGAGAAGTGGTCGCCCGGGTCGATGTGGTTGTCCCGGGTGGCGAGGACATGCTGGTAGCCGGCGCGGGACTCGGCGATCAGGTCGGTGATCGCGGCGGCCACCTCGGCCCCGCCGGCGACGGCCAGGCTGCCGCCCTCGCAGAAGTCGTTCTGCACGTCGACGACGATCAGTGCCCGGTGCATGGCTCGCATCCTCGGTTGTCTGGTGGGGCGGTGCGCCGGTTCTCCGCGCGCGCCTGGGGGAACTCTACGGTCGACTGTAGGCAGTGGCACCCGGGGGCGGAAGGCCCGGGGAGGACCCGGGCCCCGTACGGCCGGTGCCGCCCGCCGGTCAGACGATCAGTTCGGTCGGCAGGACCGGGTCGCCCTTGGACAGTTGGGTCGCCGACAGCGGCAGCCCGGCGAGGGCCCGGACGTGCCGCTCGCGCGCCGCGCTCAGCGGCTCCCGGCCGACCACTTCGCCGGCCCGCATCAACGGCACCTGCAGGAGGTACGGCTCCAGTTCGGCCGGGATCGGCCCGGTGCCGACCACCTCGGCCTCGGCGACGCCGTCCTGGTCGGGCCGGCGGGCCGCCCACTTGCGGCCGCCCACACTGGACTTGCCGCCCGCCGAGCGCTTGGCGACCGGCACCAGCGGACCCTGCGGCGCCTCGGCGCGGGCGACCAGCTTGTAGACCATCGCGCAGGTGGGGTGGCCGCTACCGGTGACCAGACTGGTGCCGACCCCGTAGCCGTCCACCGGGGCGGCGGCCAGCGCGGCGATCGCGTACTCGTCGAGGTCCGAGGTGACGATGATCCTCGTCTTGTGGGCGCCGAGCTCGTCCAACTGGCGGCGGACCCGGTGGGCCAACAGGGTGAGGTCGCCGGAGTCGATGCGCACCGCGCCGAGTTCGGGTCCGGCCACCTCGACGGCGGTGCGGACGGCCTCGCGCAGGTCGAAGGTGTCGACCAGCAGGGTGGTGCCCCGGCCCATCGAGGCGATCTGCGCCTGGAAGGCGTCCCGCTCGCTGTCGTGCACCAGGGTGAAGGCGTGCGCGGCGGTGCCGGTGGTCGGGATGTCGTAGGTGAAGCCGGCCTCCAGGTCGGAGGTGGCCGCGAAGCCCGCCACGTACGCGGCGCGGGCGGCGGCCACGGCGGCCTGCTCGTGGGCCCGCCGGGCGCCCATCTCGATGCACGGGCGTCCGCCGGCGGCGGCGGTCATCCGGGAGGCGGCGGCGGCGATCGCCGAGTCGTGGTTGAGGATCGAGAGGATCACCGTCTCCAGGATCACCGCCTCGGCGAAGCTGCCCTCCACGGTCAGCAGCGGCGAACCGGGGAAGTAGGCCTCGCCCTCCGGGTAGCCGTGGATGTCGCCGGTGAAGCGGTAGTCGGCCAGGAAGCGCAGGGTGTCCTCCTCGACCACGCCCTGGCCGGCCAGCCAGTCGAGCTGGGCGCTGGTGAAGCGGAAGTTCTCGACGGCGTCGAGGACCCGCCCGGTGCCGGCCGTCACGCCGTAGCGGCGGCCGCTCGGGAGGCGCCGGGTGAACACCTCGAAGACGGAGCGGCGGTGCGCGGCTCCGCTGCGCAGGGCGGCCTGCAGCATGGTGAGCTCGTAGCGGTCGGTGAGGAGCGCGGTCGAACCGGCCGCGCGCACGGAAGTGGCGTCCATGGGGATGATGCTACTACCACTTAGCGTCAGATTGACGATTTCTCGTCGGGGGCGTTCGTTCCCCCCGGGTCGGAATCGCCCGGAGGTCCCCCGGATGGCAGCATGGGGGCTGAAGGGGTATGTGCGGAGAGAACGGCGAGGAGGACCCGGCGGTGAGTGTCGCGCCCGTGGAGATCGAGCGCCCGGAGGTCGAAGGCCTACCGGTGGTGGAGCCGGACACGCCGTGGGTGACCATCGTGCACAACGACCCGGTCAACCTGATGAGCTACGTCCAGTACGTGTTCCAGGCCTACTTCGGGTACCCGAAGGACAAGGCCCGGAAGCTGATGATGGAGGTGCACAGCAAGGGCCGGGCGGTGGTCTCCAGCGGATCCCGCGAGGAGATGGAGCGCGATGTGCAGGCGATGCACGGCTACGGCCTCTGGGCCACGCTGCAGCACGACTGACCCGCGAACCGCGCCCCGCACCCCACCGAAGACGACGAAGACGGGCTGACCGATACAGATGGCTGGGTTGTTCGAGAGTGCCGGCGGCGGGAGCGCGGCGATCGCGCTGGACGAGCTGGAGGCCTCCATCCTGCGCTCCCTGGAGGTGCAGATGCTGGAGCTGATCGGACCGGGCCCGGGTGGTGACGCGGGGGGCGACCCGCTCGCCGCGCTGTTCGCGGAGGGGCCGAGCGAGGCTCCCGCCGACCCGGCGCTGGCCAGGCTCTTCCCGGACGCGTACGGCGATCCGGAGAAGCCGGACGACGCCGAGACCAGGGAGGCGGCCCGGGAGTTCCGCCGCTACACCGAGCTGGATCTGCGCGCCCGCAAGCGCGAGGACGCGTTGCAGGTGGTCCGCGCGCTGGACGGGCTCGGCGGCGAGGGCGGTGTGCTCAAGCTGGCCGCCGCCGACTGCCTGCGCTGGCTGGGCGCGCTCAACGACCTGCGGCTGACCCTGGGGGTGCGGCTGGAGGTCGCCGAGGAGGACGAGCAGGGTCTGTACGACCTGCCGGACACCGACGAGCGCAAGCCGCTGGTGATGGCCTACCTGTGGCTGGGCGCCCTCCAGGAGTCGCTGCTGGAGGCGATCGCGGACTGATCCCGCCCCGCTCCCGGGCCGCCGCGACCCCCGTCCGCATGCTGGACGGTGGGTCGCGGCTTTTCCTTTCAAAACGGGCGAAATTATATGAGGACATGCTCAAATATCGCTCAGATGAACACCGGTATCCGGAACCTGCGTGGTACGACTTCTCCACCCCACGAGACCCACCCAGGACGGTGCACCATGGCCGAGCAGATCTATGACGAAGTGGTCGACACCAAACCGGACGAGGAGGGCTACGAGCGGGGTCTGGGCAGCCGCCAGATCCAGATGATCGCCATCGGCGGCGCCATCGGCACCGGGCTCTTCCTCGGCGCCGGCACCGCGATCTCCAAGTCCGGACCGAGCCTGATCCTGTCCTACGCGGTGGCCGGCGTGGCCATCTTCGTGATCATGCGGGCGCTCGGCGAACTGCTCACCTACCGCCCGGTCTCCGGCAGCTTCGCCGAGTACGCCCGGGAGTTCCTGGGCCCCTTCGCCGGCTTCGTGACCGGCTGGACGTACTGGTTGTTCTGGGTGGTCACCGGCATGGCGGAGACCACCGCCGCCGCCGTCTACGTGAAGTTCTGGGCGCCCGACATCCCGCAGTGGCTCAGCGCGCTCACCTTCCTGGTCATCCTCTACGGGGCCAACCTGATCTCGGTGAAGCTGTTCGGCGAGATCGAGTTCTGGTTCTCGATGGTCAAGGTCACCGCCATCATCGGCATGATCCTGATCGGCATCGGGGTGCTGACCCTCGGGTTCAGCGCCGCCGGTGACACCGCGTCGATCACCAACCTCTGGGACGACGGCGGCTTCTTCCCCAAGGGGATCGGCGCCACCGTGATGACCCTGCAGATCGTCATGTTCGCCTACCTCGGCGTCGAACTCGTCGGCGTCACCGCCGGTGAGAGCGAGAACCCCCAGAAGACCCTGCCGCGCGCCATCAACACGCTGCCCTGGCGGATCGCGCTGTTCTACATCGGCGCTCTGGTGATCATCCTCTCGCTCGTGCCGTGGACCGAATTCCAGCCCGGCGTCAGCCCGTTCGTCGCCGCCTTCGGCAAGATCGGCATCCCCGCCGCGGCCGGCATCATCAACTTCGTGGTGCTCACCGCCGCGCTCTCCTCCTGCAACTCCGGCATGTACTCCACCGGCCGGATGCTGCGCGACCTCGCGCTGCGCGGCCAGGCCCCCGGGCGGCTCACCCGGCTCAACGGCCATCGCAGCCCGGCCGTCGCGATCACCGTCTCCGCGCTGATGATGGGCGCCGGCGTGGTGCTCAACTACCGCGTCCCGGCGAAGGCGTTCGAGTACATCACCTCGGTCGCCACCGTCTGCGGCCTCTGGACCTGGGCGATCATCCTGATCTGCCAGATCCGCTACCGGAAGGCCTGGCAGGGCGGGCACCTGCCGCCGCCGAGCTTCAAGGCCCCCGGCGGCCTGTGGAGCAGCTGGGCCGCGCTCGGCTTCCTCGCCCTGGTGGTCGTGCTGATCGCGCTCGACAAGGACAACCGGATCTCGCTGTACGTCTTCCCGGTCTGGGCCGCCCTGCTCGTCGTCGGCTACCAGGCGCTCAAGCGCCGCAGCCCGCAGGCCGTTCACGCCGTCGCCCACGACCACCTGCACGCCCGCGACGGTGACGGCGACGCCCACTGAGCGGCGCGCCCGACACGGTGCGAGACGGCCCGGACCGCCCCGTGGACGCCCCGGCGGACACCCGCCGGGGCGTGGCTATCCTGACCGCATGCTGACCATCACCCGAGAACTGCGCGACGCGATCGTCGCCCACGCCCGTGCCGACCACCCGGACGAGGCCTGTGGCGTGGTCGCCGGACCGGCGGGCAGCGGACGGCCCGAGCGGTTCGTCCCGATGCTCAACGCCGCCCGCTCGCCCACCTTCTACGAGTTCGACTCGGGCGACCTGCTGAAGCTCTACCGCGAGATGGACGACCGGGACGAGGAGCCCGTGATCGTCTACCACTCGCACACCGCCACCGAGGCCTACCCGTCGCGCACCGACGTGAGCTACGCCTCCGAGCCGTTCGCCCACTACGTCCTGGTCTCCACCGCCGACGGCGACGGCCCGGACGACCCGTACCAGTTCCGCTCGTTCCGCATCGTGGACGGCGCGATCACAGAGGAAGACGTCCAGGTCGTCGAGGCCTACCAGCCCTGACCGGCACCCCCCTGGGCGCGGCCCGCCGACCGTCCGAACGACGGCGGCGGGCCCGTGTCGTCTCAGTGGCAGAAACGGAAACATCCGAATTCCGAGACAGGCATGTCGGAGCGAGCCCGGGAATCTATACGATGAGCCCATGCGTTCCGTCGATGTGAGCACCCAGGCCCCGGGCACCCGCCTCGTGGCGCGCCTGCACGTCGACCTGTGCCGGCTCGCCAGTGCGATCTGTCCCGGCACGCCGGCGCGCTCGCGCTGAGCCGCCCGCCCGAGCCCGCCGCACGCCCTGCGCACCGGGCCCGACCCGCCCTGCCGCGCCCGCTGCGGCCCACCCACCTCACGACTCGCACAGGAGCGCACCCATGGCCATCGAGGTCCGCATCCCGACCATCCTCCGCACCTACACCGACGGCGCCAAGGCCGTCGAGGGCACCGGCAGCAACCTCGGGGAACTCTTCCAGGACCTCGACGCCCGCCACCCGGGCATCGCCGCCCGACTGCTGGACGGCGGCGAGCTGCGCCGCTTCGTCAACGTCTACCTGAACGACGAGGACGTCCGCTTCCTGGAGGGCATCTCCACCGCCCTCGCCGACGGCGACAGCGTCACCATCCTGCCCGCCGTGGCCGGCGGCGCACGCTGATCCCCGGCTCCCCCGCCCGCCGGCCGCGCGGGCGGGGGAGCCGTCGCACCCCACCCTCACCGCCGTTGCCGGAGGCACCCCTTGCGTTACGACAGTCCGCTCGAAGCCGTCGGCAACACCCCGCTGGTCCGCCTGCCCCGACTCTCCGCCGCCGTCCCCGGCAACGCCGACGGCCTGGTCACCCTCTGGGCCAAGCTGGAGGACCGCAACCCCACCGGCTCCATCAAGGACCGCCCCGCGCTGCACATGATCGAGCGCGCCGAGGCCGCCGGACTGCTCACCCCCGGGTGCACCATCCTGGAGCCCACCAGCGGCAACACCGGGATCTCGCTCGCCATGGCCGCCAAGCTCAAGGGCTACCGGATGGTCTGCGTGATGCCCGAGAACACCAGCGAGGAGCGCCGCGAACTGCTGCGCATGTGGGGCGCGGAGATCATCCCCTCACCGGCCGCGGGCGGCTCCAACACCGCCGTGCGGATCGCCAAGGAGATCGCCGCCGAGCACCCCGACTGGGTGATGCTCTACCAGTACGGCAACCCCGACAACGCCGGCGCCCACTACGCCACCACCGGCCCCGAGATCCTCGCCGACCTGCCCGCCGTCACCCACTTCGTGGCCGGCCTCGGCACCACCGGCACCCTGATGGGCGTCGGCCGGTTCCTGCGCGAGAAGGTCCCCGGCGTGCGGATCGTCGCCGCCGAGCCCCGCTACGACGACCTGGTCTACGGCCTGCGCAACCTCGACGAGGGCTTCGTCCCCGAGCTGTACGACGCCGAGGTGCTCACCACCCGTTTCTCGGTCGGCTCCGCCGACGCCGTCCGCCGCACCCGCGAACTCCTCCAGCAGGAGGGCATCTTCGCCGGCGTCTCCACCGGCGCCATCCTGCACGCGGCCATCGGCGTCGGGCGCAAGGCCGCCCTGGCCGCCGAGCGGGCCGACATCGTCTTCGTGGTCGCGGACGGTGGCTGGAAGTACCTCTCGACCGGTATCTACACGGCCGAGTCGACCGAGGCCGCCGTCGAGGCGCTCCAGGGCCAGCTCTGGGCCTGACGGCCCCGGCCGCTCAGGACGAGAGGGCGTTCCGCGCGCGGTCCCAGACCTGGCGGTCCACCACGCCGGCCCGGCGGCGGAAGGCCGTCAGCGGCACCTCGCGCAGCTCGTCGGTCTCCAGCCAGCTGGTGCGGCCGGCGCGGTCGCCCACCGAGCCCGGCGGCAGCGGCAGCACGCCGGGGCGGTCGGCGTGGTGCTTGCTGGTGATCTTGGCGACGGTGGCGGTGCGGCGGTTCACCCGCAGCACGAGGCACGGGCGGTCCTTCGCCCCGGGGCCGTCCTCGAACGGCACCTCGGCCCACCAGATCTCCTGCGGCGCCGGAGCGCCCGCCCGGCCGCGCGCCCGCGACCGCGACCGCGGCGGAGCCGTCGGCGCCGGGCCCCGGCGGGCCAGTCGCCGTGCCCGGATCCGGCCCCCCACCACGGCGCCCACCGTCGTGGCGACCGTCGAGAGCGCGAGCCACCAGTAGTTGGTCATGCCGCGAACCGTACCGGGGCGGCGCCCGGCACCACCACCGTCGCGGGCGTGACAGCCGATGGTTTGTCCGTGTCCTGCACCCGGTTCGTCACGGTATGACCACAGCGTCCGTTCGGTGGCCGTGCCGCCCCCGGAGGTGGAAAGGCTGATCGCGCACGTCCCCCCTGCATCCGGAGGTGACCCGTGAGCCGCAGCACCGACCTGTGGTCGTACGCCGAGATCGCCCGCCACATCAACGTCCAGCCGGAGACCGTCCGCAGCTACCGCCGCCACGGCCTGCTCCCCGACCCCGACGTCATCGACGACGGCGGACACCCCCGCTGGCACCCCGACACGATCAAGGCCTGGGCCCGCCGGCGCCCCGGCCACCGCTGAACCGACCGCGTCGCCCCCGGCCCCGGCGTTCTGGTGATTCCAGCCACAGCGCGGCACGGAGACGGGGGCAAAGTGCCCCTCCGCCCTTACTCTCGACACGCGAACGCAGTGCTACTCGCCGGTTCACCGGCCGGTACTGCCGTTGACCAGCAGCAGCCAGGACGTGTCGGGGCGGAGGGGCTCGGATGAAACTGACCGTGGTGGGGTGCTCGGGGAGCTTCCCGTCCGCCGACTCGCCGTGCTCCAGCTACCTCGTGGAGGCCGACGGCTACCGCGTCGTGCTCGACCTCGGCAACGGTGCCCTCGGTGCCCTGCAGAAGTACGTCAGTCTCTACGAGGTCGACGCCGTCCTGCTCAGCCACCTGCACGCCGACCACTGCGTCGACCTCTGCGCCTACTGGGTCGCCCGCAACTACCGGGCCGAGGGCTGCCCCGACCCGATGCCCGTCTACGGCCCGGCCGGTACCGCCGAGCGGATGGCCCGCGCCTACGACATGCCCGAGAACCCGGGCATGAAGGAGGTCTTCGACTTCCGCACCCTCACCCCCGGAGCCTTCGACCTGGGCCCGTTCCGGATCGAGGTGGCCCAGGTCAACCACCCCGTCGACGCCTTCGCCTTCCGGCTCGAACACGCCGGCCGTGCCCTCGTCTACTCCGGTGACACCGGCGAGAGCGCCGCACTCGTCGAACTCGCGCGCGACAGCGACCTCTTCCTCTGCGAAGCCGCCTACATCGACGGCCGTGACACCTACCGGGCCGTCCACCTCAACGGCCGCGAGGCCGGCGAACACGCCACCGCCGCCCGCGCCCGCCACCTCGTCCTCACCCACATCCCGCCGTGGACCGACGCCGAGCACAACCGCCGGGACGCCGCCGCCGCCTTCGCCGGCCCGGTCGACATCGCCCGGGCCGGCGCGGTCTACGAGATCTGAGCGGGCGCGCGGGCCCTCCGCCGGACACCCCGGCGGCCACCGGCTCACCCCACCGGTGTCAGCCAGTGCCGGTAGCGCGGGTCGGCGCCCGAGACCGCGGCCTCGTACGCCGCGCGCAGCCGGCCGGTGACCGGACCGGGCGCGGCCGGCAGCTCGCGGTCGTCGAGGGAGCGCACCGGGACGACCCCGGCCGCCGTCCCGCAGACGAACACCTCGTCCGCCCCGTAGAGGTCCGAGCGCAGCAGGGCCTCCACCCGGGTCGGCAGGTCGAGATCCCGGGCCAGCGTCAGCACGGTGTCCTGGGTGATCCCCTCCAGGGCGCCCGCGCTGGCCGGCGGCGTACGCAGCACCCCGTCGCGCACGGCGAACACGTTCTCGCCGGTGCACTCGCTCACCGAACCGTCCGGGCCCAGCAACAGCGCCTCGTCGTACCCCGCGTCCGTCGCCTCCCGGCGGGCCAGCACCGAGTTCAGATACGGACCGGTGGCCTTCGCGGCGGGCGGCACCGCGTTCGGGTCGTTCCGCCGCCAACTGCTCGTCTTGAGCCTGATCCCACCTTCCCCGCCCGGGAGTTGGGAGTGCCACTCCCAGCTCGCGATGGACGTCACGGTCGGCGAGAACCGCATGTCCAGACCCATCGAGCCGTACCCGAGGAACGCGAAGTGCCGCAGATAGCACGACCGGTGGCCGTTCGCGCGCACCAGATCCACCGTCGCCTTGGTCAACTCGTCGACACTGTAGGGAAGTTCCATGCGCAGCATGCGGGCGCTGCGGTCCAGCCGGCGCAGGTGCTCCGGCAGCCGGAACACCGCCGGACCGTCCGCCGTCGCGAACACCCGGGTGCCCTCCAGGACCCCCGTGCCGTAGTGCAGACCGTGCGTCAGCACATGCGTCCGCGCCTCGTGCCAGGGCACCAGCGCGCCGTCCAACCAGATCGTCGAAGCTTCGGTGAGAGCCATGCGCCCCATCCTGGCCACCGCTGCGCCGCAGGTCAGCCACCCCGGCACTGCCGGAACCGGCCATGACCGGGAGCGGAACCGACGCCGTCTCGCCCCTCGGAATCCGCCGACCGCCCGCCCCCGGCCTCACTACGCTGCGCCGATGGAGAGCCCCACCGGCGACGACGCCACCCAGCTCTACGCCCGGCTGCTCGCCGACCCCGGCGCACCGCCCCCCACCCCCGGCTGGGAGGGCGCCCGCACCGCCGCCGCCACCGCCGAACTCCGCGCCCTCGGCCTGCTCCAGCCCACCGCCGACGGCGCCCCCGGCCACGCCGCCGTCTCCGTCGACACCGCCCTGCGGCAACTCCTGCTCGACACCGACACCCGGGTCACCGCCCTCGTCGAGGCGCTGCGCCACGCCCGCGACACCGTCGAGCGCCTCCACACCGGCTACCTGCCGGTCCAGCACCGCCACCACGGCGGCGCCGCCCTCGAACTCGTCCGCGGCGCCGACCGGATCGCCGCCCTGCTGGAGGACGCCGCCCGCGGCGCCCGCGCCCAGGCGCTCTCCCTGCGGCCCGGCCAGGACTTCTCCGGCCCGGCGCTCGCGGGCAAGCTCGCCCGCGAACGGCTCGCCCTCGCCCACGGCGCCGCCCTGCGCTCCATCTACCCCGCCGCCGCGCTGCGCCGGCCCGCCGTGCTCGCGCACGTCCGGGAGCTGACCGGGGCCGGGGCGCGGATCAGGGTCGCGCACTCGCTGCCACGGTGGCTGATCGTGGTCGACGCCCGGCTCGCGATCCTGCCCGCGCCGGGAGCCGGAGCGGACGGCGGCGCGCCCCGGGCTCCGGGGGCGGAGCCCACCGACGCCGAGGCGGCGGCCGTGGTTCTCCGCGAGCCGGCCCTGGTCGCCTTGGTGGCGGAGCTGTTCGAGTACTTCTGGTCGGCGGCCTGGACACCGCCGGAACTGCTCACCGGGGCGGCGGAGACGACGGACCGCCAGGACACGGTGCTGCGCCTGCTCGCGGCCGGGCTGACCGACGCGGCGATCGCCCGGAAGCTGGAGGTCTCCGAGCGGACGGTGCGCCGGCTGGTCGCCGAGCTGACCGCCGACCTGGGGGCGGAGAGCCGCTTCCAGGCCGGTGTGCACGCGGCCCGCCTCGGCCGGATCTGAGTCCGGTCCGTGGCGGGCCGCGGGCCGGCGGGGTTCAGCGCCGGCCGGGCACCGGCAGGCCGAGGTGCTCGCGCAGCGTCGTCCCGGTGTACTCGGTGCGGAACACCCCGCGCTCCTGGAGCAGCGGCACCACCTGGTCGACGAAGTCGTCCAGGCCGCCCGGGGTGAGGTGCGGGACGAGGATGAAGCCGTCCGCCGCGTCGTTCTGGACGTGGCTGTCGAGTTGCGCGGCGACGGTCGTCGGGGTGCCGATGAAGGACTGCCGACCGGTCACCTCGATCACCAGCTCGCGGCTGCTGAGGTTCTTCGCCGCGGCCACCGCGCGCCACCGGGCGGCGATCTCCAGCGGATCCCCGAGCCTGGTCCGGCCCTGGACGAGGGTGCTGTCGACCACCGGGTCGGCGGCGGGCAGCGGTCCGTCCGGGTCGTGGTCGGACAGGTCGACGCCCCAGATCTGTTCCAGGAAGTTGATGGTGGTCTGCGGTCCGACCTGGGCGCGGCGGATCTCGGCGGCGCGCTCGACCGCCTCCTCCTCGGTGTCGCCCAGCACGTAGGTGACGCCGGGCATGATCTTCAGCTCGTCCGGCTTGCGCCCGTACGCGGCCAGGCGGCGCTTGACGTCGGCGTGGAAGGCCTGGCCCTCGGCGAGGGTCGAGTGCCGGCTGAAGATGATGTCGGCCGCGGCGGCGGCGAACTCCCGGCCCTCGTCGGAGTCCCCGGCCTGGATGACCACCGGGTGGCCCTGCGGCGGGCGCGGCAGCGAGAGCCGGCCCTCGACGTCGAACTGCGGGCCGCTGTGCCGCACGCTCTCGCCGTCCCAGAACTCCCGCGCCAGTTGGACGAATTCGGCGGCCCGGGTGTAGCGGTCGGCGCGGTCGAGGTAGCCGCCGCGGCGGAAGTTCTCACCGGTGAAGGCGTCGGAGGAGGTGACCACGTTCCAGGCGGCCCGGCCGCCGGAGAGGTGGTCGAGCGAGGCCAACCGCCGGGCCAGTTCGTAGGGCTCGTTGAAGGTGGCGTTGACGGTGGCGGCCAGCCCGAGGTGGGTGGTGACGGCGGCCAGCGCGTTGAGCACGGTGATCGACTCGGGCCGGCCGACCACGTCGAGGTCGTGGATCAGGCCGTTGACCTCGCGCAGCCGCAGGCCCTCGGCGAGGAAGAAGAAGTCGAACCGGCCGCGTTCGGCGGTCTCCGCGAGGTGGCGGAAGGAGGCGAACTCGGTCTGGCTGCGGGACGCCGGGTCGGTCCAGACCGTGGTGTTGTTGACGCCGGGGAAGTGCGCGGCGAGGTGGATCTGCTTCAGCGGTCGGTCCGTCATCGGGTCACCTCGGCGTGGGCGGCGGCGGGCGTGGTGGGAGCGGGAAGGGCGGCCGTCGGGGCCGGGCCGGCGGGGGCGTAGCGGTTGGCCGGGCGGGCCAGACCGAGGCGGTCGCGCAGGGTGGCGCCGGTGTAGCCGGTGCGGAACAGGCCGCGCTCGCGCAGGGCCGGGACGACGTGGTCGGCGATCGCGGCGAGGTCCCGGGCCGGGTCGGTGGGCACCAGGTGGAAGCCGTCGACGCCGCCCCCGCCCTCGGTGAGCTCCCGGGTCAGTGCCTCGGTCGCGGCGCTGTCGGGGAGGTCGGCGGTGAGCCGGGCGAGGATGCGCAGGCCTTCGCCCGCGCGCAGCCGCAGTTCGGTGGCCGCGGTCAGCCGGGCGGCCGGGCCGGGGGCGTCGAGCAGGACGACGTCCGCGTACCGGGCGGCCGTCTCCACCCGGGCCCGGCTGCCGGCCGGGGCGTCCGAGGCGAGGTCCGCGGCGGCGACCGGGACGGCGATCACCGGCCGTCCCTGCGGCGGACGCGGGGTGATGGAGGGGCCGCGCACCGAGAAGTGCGGGCCCTCGAAGTCGATGTAGTGGAGCTTGTCCCGGTCGATGAACCGCCCGGTGGCCACGTCGCGGATCTCCGCGTCGTCCTCCCAGCTGTCCCAGAGCCGGGCGGCGACCTCGGCGGCGTCGGCGGCCTCGGCCCAGAGCTCGTCCGCCGGGGCGACGCCCTTGCGGCCGAAGGCGCGGGCCTGCGCCTCGGTGTCGGAGACCCCGACCAGCCAGCCGGCCCGGCCCTCGCTCACCCAGTCCAGGGTGTTGACCGATATCGAGGTGTGGAACGGCTCGGTGTGCGTGGTGGTGACGGTCGGGACCAGGCCGAGTCCCCGGGTCTGCGGCGCGAGTCGGGCGAAGGTGGCGAGGGCGTCGAGCCGGCGCGGCTCGGGCGCGTAGGAGTCGTCGAGGGTGGCGAAGTCGAGCGTGGCCCGCTCGGCGAGGCGGGCGAGGGCGGTGAAGTGCCCGGCGTCGAAGCGGTCGGGGCTGTCGAGGGCGGCGGACAGGTGCAACTGGCGCGGCATGGCGTGGCCTTGACTTTCCTCGTGCGTGCGCGCTTCTGCTTGGGGTCGCGCGGAACGCAGCTGGATACGTGGCGGTGGCCCGGGTACGGGCTGACACGAGAGGGGAAGCGGGGGCCGGGGCGCGGCGGGAGGTCAGCCGGGCGGCGGCGGGGGGAACGGACGGTTCAGGCGCAACACGCGGCCGACCACACACGACCGAAGTCGATGTGGCAGCGGCTGACCAGGATGCGCGGCGCGTTCACCGCTTCAGTTGACCAGCGATGTCGTCGATTCGTCAACCGCCGTCCCAGCGGGTGGTCCGTGATCGCGGAGCCGCGCCGGGACGCGCGACGGCCCCGCCCCGCCGCTCGGGGGAGCGAGCGGCGGGGCGGGGCCGGGGGTGCTTCGGGTCGTTCCTCGGCGTCAGGCCTTGGTGACGTCCTCGATCTCCTCGTCGTCCTCGCGACCGGGGGTCTTGAGGTCGAACTTCACGATCGCGAAGCGGAAGAGGAAGTAGTAGAGCGCGGCGAAGGCGAGACCCAGCGGGATGATCATCCACGGGTCGGTGGCCTTGTTCCACGCCAGCAGGTAGTCGATCAGACCACCGGAGAACGTGAAGCCGTCGTGCACGCCCAGGGCCCAGGTGAGGGCCATCGAGACGGCGGTGAGCAGCGCGTGGATGACGTACAGCACCGGGGCGATGAAGACGAAGGAGAACTCGATCGGCTCGGTCACACCGGTGACGAAGGAGGTCAGCGCCAGCGAGAGCATCATGCCGGTGACGGCCTTGCGGCGGTGCGGCTTGGCGGTGTGGGCGATGGCGAACGCGGCGGCCGGCAGGGCGAACATCATGATCGGGAAGAAGCCCGACATGAACTGTCCGGCGCTCGGGTCGCCGGCGAAGAAGCGGGTCAGGTCGCCGTGCACGACGGTGCCGTCGGGCTTGGTGAAGTCACCGGTCTGGAACCAGGCGTAGGAGTTCACGAACTGGTGCATGCCGACCGGCAGCAGACCACGGTTGACCAGGCCGAACGCGCCCGCGCCGAAGGCGCCGGCACCGATCAGGGTGTCGTTCAGGCTCTTGATCGCGTCGCCGATCGGGCCCCAGGTCAGGGCGAACACGACACCGACGGCGGTGCCGACGAAGGCCATGATGATCGGGACGAGGCGGCGGCCGTTGAAGAAGCCGAGCCAGTCGACCAGCCGGGTGCGGTGGTACTTCTGCCACAGCACGGCGGAGAGCAGACCGATCACGATACCGCCGAGCACGCCCGGGTTCTGGTAGGTGGCGGCGGTGTACTTGCCGTCCACGACCGCGGCCTCGGTGACCGGGAACGCGGTGAGCACGTTCTTGTACACCAGGAAGCCGACGAGCGCGGCGAGCGCGGTGGAGCCGTCGGCCTTCTTGGCGAAGCCGATCGCGATACCCACCGCGAACAGCAGCGGCAGGTTGTCGAAGACGGCGCCGCCGGCGGTGTTGAACACCGCGGCGACCTTGTCCCAGCCGAGGCCGTCCTTGCCGAACACATCGTCCTGGCCGAGACGCAGCAGCAGACCGGCGGCGGGGAGAACGGCGATGGGCAGCTGGAGGCTGCGGCCGATCTTCTGCAGGCCCTGCAGCAGGTTCTGGCCGAACTTCTTGGTGGGGCTTGGCGTGGCCGGAGCCGCGGCGGGCGCCGGTGCCTGCGCAGACTGACTCATGGGGGTGGGTTCCTAACGGCAGGGCGGGTCGGTCGGGGGGTAGGTGCACAGAGGGCCGAACCGCGAACTGGTCTACACCACACGTGGTGTAGACCAGTTTTGTAGCACGGGCGGAGAAGGGGGGGAAGCCCTGAAAGCGGTGCTGGTGAGAAGCGCTATGAAATCGAAACCTACTTGCGGATCGACGATCATGATTACCCGCCGTGATTGGGATTTTGGCTATTTGCGCAACAAAAAGGCCGGAGCCCGCGACGCCGGGGCCGTCGCCCCCGGGCGGGCGCCCCGGCGGCACGGCGAGGGGCCGCCCGGCGGGGCGGTGGACGCGGTCGGGCGGGTGGCCGGCCGCGGTCGCGCCGCCGGCCGCCGCGGCACCCCGGCCGGGCGGTACCCGGACGTCGCGGAGATCACGGTGGCGATCGCGCGACGGTCCGGACCCCCCTGATCGGGTGCCGGGTATTCGTCGGCGCATTGCGACCGGACTCGACCGGTACTGTCGCCAGCTCGAAGAATCCGATGGCGGCGCCGGTCCACAAGCGCGCCGGTGCATTGCCGGGCGGTGCGCCGCGCGGCGGTGGCGATCTTCCCCCACCCCGAGTGAGGCCTTCGGGTCCGCCCCTCCGGCCGGACGGTCCCGGAGCGCCGCGGCCCCGTCCTGGCCGGACCGGGGGCGGCCGGCGGCCGGTCGTGGCCCGGCGTCCGGCCGGCCGCCGGGCCCGCCGTCGAATTCCCCGGACCGGCGGCGGGGAATTCATTGCGGCCGGGACCATTGCCCTGTCGCGGATATGACGAAGGCCCTCGGGCCAATGGTCCGAGGGCCTATTTCAGGGAGCGTCCGGTGACGCTCGGTTTATGCCTTGGTCACGTCCTCGACCTCGTCGTCGTCCTCACGTCCGGGTGTTTTCATGTCGAATTTCACGATGATGAACCGGAAGAGCGCGTAGTACACGGCGGCGAAGCAGAGCCCGATCGGGATGATCATCCAGGGCTTGGTGGCCAGGCTCCAGTTGAGCGCGTAGTCGATCAGGCCGGCCGAGAAGCTGAACCCGTCGTGCACCCCGAGCGCCCAGGTGATCGCCATCGACGCGCCGGTCAGCAGGGCGTGGACCGCGTAGAGCGCGGGCGCCACGTAGGCGAAGGAGTACTCGATCGGTTCGGTGACGCCGGTCACGAAGGAGGTCAGGCCGACCGAGAGCATCAGGCCGTAGATCTCCTTGCGGCGGTGCGGCTTGGCCGCGTGCGCCATCGCCAGGGCGGCGGCCGGCAGCGCGAACATCATGATCGGGAAGAAGCCGGAGGTGAACTGGCCCGCCGTCGGGTCGCCGGCCAGGAAGCGCGGGATGTCACCGTGGACGACGACGCCGTCCGCCTTGGTGTAGTCGCCGAACTGGAACCAGACGAAGGTGTTCAGCAACTGGTGCATGCCGATCAGCAGCAGGAGGCGGTTGGCCACGCCGAAGATGCCCGCGCCGCCCGCGCCCAGGTCGGCCAGTTGCTGGCTCACGTCGTTGAAGGCCCGGCCGATCGGCGGCCAGGCCCAGATCGCCAGCACCGCCAGCAGCATGCCCACCACGGCGGTGATCATCGGGACGAGGCGGCGGCCGTTGAAGAAGCCCAGCCAGTCGACCAGCCGGGTGCGGTGGAAGCGCACCCAGAGCCAGGCCGACAGCAGGCCCATCAGGATGCCCCCCAGGACGCCGGGGTTCTGGTAGGTCGCGGCGGCCGACTTGGCCGAGGTGAAGTCCACGCACTGGGAGCCGACCAGGACGGTCGGCAGCTTGCAGTCCTCCGGGAAGGCGTGCAGGACGGCGTAGAAGACCAGGAAGCCCACCACGGCGGCCAGGGCGGTGGAGCCGTCCGCCTTCTTGGCCATGCCGATCGCGACCCCGATGCAGAACAGCATCGGCAGGCCCAGCGAGGAGTCCAGCAGCGCACCACCCGCCGCCGCGAACACCTTGGCGACGTCGTCCCAGCCGAGGCCGTCCTTGCCGAACACGTCGGGCTGCCCCAGCCGGTTGAGGATGCCCGCCGCCGGGAGCACGGCGACCGGCAGCTGGAGCGAGCGGCCCATCTTCTGGAGTCCGCCGTAGAAGGTGTGCCACCACGTGGTCTGCGGGGCTGTGGCGCCTGCCGAACTCATCCTTCGCCCTCCGAGAGCAGTTGCCGGCCGCTGGTCCCCCGGGGGACCCTCGGACGGGGCTCAGGAACACCCGGGGCGCTTCCTGCGTTCATCGGAGTACACATATATTGGTGTAGACCACTTTGGAAGGCAGGTCGTGCGCACCGGGGCGGAAGCCCCGCTGATCGTCATCCTCGGGTGAAGATCCAGAGCATGCGCGCCGAAATGGGCCAAAAGTGGACTAACGTGGCAGATCGGTCCTGATCGGGTGATGCTAGTCGCGCTGCGGCGCAGCGCGACGGCAGCTGAACCCGCGTCAGCGCCGACAGCGACCTCCCCGGCCATCGGCCGGGGGACCCCGGCACAGCGCAGGACGGCACCCGGCAGAGCAGCCGACGGGCCGAGACAGAGGGAGAAATCAGATGGCCAGCAAGGCTGAGAAGATCGTCGCCGGTCTGGGCGGCATCGACAACATCGAAGAGGTCGAAGGCTGCATCACCCGGCTGCGCACCGAGGTGAAGGACGCCTCCCTCGTCGACGAGGCCGCGCTGAAGGCCGCCGGCGCCCACGGCGTCGTCAAGATGGGCACCGCGATCCAGGTCGTCATCGGCACCGACGCCGACCCGATCGCCGCCGACATCGAGGACATGATGTGAGCTGAGCCCACCAGGCTCACCACCGCCCGGCCCGCCGACCCCCTCACGGACGGCGGGCCGACGCCGTTCGGACACCCCGCCGCCCCCGTCCGTTTCCGACACCCCGCCAGGCACCGCCACCGGCCGCCGCACCCACCCCCGCGCCCGCCGGGGCGTACCGGAACCACCCGGCCGGAGCGACTACGCTCGGTGCCTATGTCACGCATCGACGGCCGCACCCCCGACCAGCTCCGCCCCATCACCATCGAGCGGGGCTGGAGCAAGCACGCCGAAGGCTCCGTCCTCGTCTCCTACGGCGACACCAAGGTGCTGTGCACCGCCAGCGTCACCGAGGGCGTCCCGCGCTGGCGCAAGGGCAGCGGCGAGGGCTGGGTCACCGCCGAGTACTCCATGCTCCCGCGCGCCACCAACACCCGCGGCGACCGCGAGGCCGTCAAGGGCCGCATCGGCGGCCGCACCCACGAGATCAGCCGCCTCATCGGCCGCTCGCTGCGCGCCGTCATCGACCACCGCGCCCTCGCCGAGAACACCATCGTCCTCGACTGCGACGTCCTCCAGGCCGACGGCGGCACCCGCACCGCCGCCATCACCGGCGCCTACGTCGCCCTCGTCGACGCCGTCGCCTGGGCCCGCGAGAAGAAGATCCTCCGCGCCAAGGGCCAGCCCATCACCGGCGGCGTCAGCGCCGTCAGCGTCGGCATCATCGACGGCGTCCCGATGCTCGACCTCCAGTACGAGGAGGACGTCCGGGCCGAGACCGACATGAACATCGTCTGCACCTCCGACGGCCGCTTCGTCGAGGTCCAGGGCACCGCCGAGGGCGCCCCCTTCGACCGCGCCCTGCTCGACCGGCTCCTCGACCTCGGCACCCTCGGCTGCGCCGAGTTGGACGAGATCCAGCGCAAGGTCCTGGAAGGCTGAGTCGCCCCCGGCACCGGTAGGGGCTCCGGCACCCGGCCGCACCGCGGCGCCGCCGCTGTACAGGCCGGGCCCGGAGCCCTTACGGTTCCCGCAGCACCCCGTTGCGGGAACCGCGCACCCCTCGGCGCGCGTCCTTCCCTTCCGGAACCCGCGCACCCAGGAGGACCGGATGCCCCAGAGCATCGCCCGCCCCGCCACCCTCGCCGTGGCCGGCCTGATCGCCATCCTCCCGCTCAGCGCGGTCAGTTGCTCGGCCGCCCAGAAGGCACTCGACTGCGGCAACACCGCGGTCCGCATCACCGGGGACATCAGCGACGTCACCACCGCGTTCAACAACGCGAGCAACGACTCGGCCGCCGCCGGCCAGGCCCTGCAAAAGCTGAAGAACGACCTCGACGACCTCGGCAAGAACTCCAAGAACACCGACGTCTCCAAGGCGATCACCGACCTCAACACCCAGGTCGACAAGGTCCAGCAGGCCGTCAACAACAAGCAGGTGCCCGACCTGAAGCCGCTCGGCGACGCCGCCGGAAACCTCACCCAGGTCTGCACCGGCTGACGTCCGGTTAGGGTGGGTTCATGTCCACCCGTCTGATTCTCGCCACCCGTAACCAGAACAAGGTCGCCGAGCTCCGCGCCATCCTCGGCGAGGCCGGCCTCGACGTCGAACTGGTCGGCGCCGATGCCTATCCGGAGATCCCGGACGTCCGCGAGACCGGCGTCACCTTCGCCGAGAACTCCCTGCTCAAGGCACACGCCCTCGCGCAGGCCACCGGCCTGCCGGCGGTCGCCGACGACTCCGGCCTCTGCGTCGACGTCCTGGGCGGCGCCCCCGGCATCTTCTCCGCCCGCTGGGCCGGCAAGCACGGTGACGACCGCGCCAACCTGGAGCTGCTGCTGGCCCAGCTCGGCGACATCGACACCCCGCACCGCGGCGCCCACTTCTTCTGCGCCGCCGCACTGGCCCTGCCCGACGGCACCGAGCGCGTCGTCGAGGGCCGCCTGCTCGGCACCCTGCGCACCGCCCCGGCCGGCGAGGGCGGCTTCGGCTACGACCCGATCCTGGAGCCGCTGGGCGAGACCCGGACGTGCGCCGAGCTGACGGCGGCGGAGAAGAACGCCATCAGCCACCGCGGCCAGGCCTTCCGCGCCCTGGCCCCGGTGGTGCGGGAGCTCGTCGGCTGACGAGCCCTCGGAAACAGCAAAGGCCCGCCCGGAGATCATCTCCGGGCGGGCCTTCGTTTCTAAGGCTGGTGCGGCCTGAGGGACTCGAACCCTCACGGGATTTCTCCCACTGGATCCTAAGTCCAGCGCGACTGCCAGCTCCGCCAAGGCCGCATGGCCTCTAGTCTAGGGGCTTGCCCGGTGCTGGAACACTGCCATTTCGCGTTGTGGCCCTGTCGTGGCCGTAGTCCGGGACGGACCGTGCGCGCTTGTTCTTGTTGCGCCCGCAGTAGGTGTCGGTGACGGCATGACAGTTCGGGCAGAGCAGTCGGAGGTTGTCGGCCGATTGTCCGACCAGTCTCCGTTGATGTGGTCGACCTCCAGGGTGAGCGGGCAGCCCTGCCACTCGGCCCCGGTGCCACAGCGCTCGCACAGTTCCGACCGACCGATCTCGGACAGGGCTCGGCGGAGTCGCGAGCCGGGGAGCCGCTTGGCACCCAAGGGGCGCTGGACCAGGAGCTGCGCTGGCGGAATCCTGCCGGGAAATCGCTTGCCTCGATTGTGGGCCTGTCCGGTGAAATGCGACGTGTCGATGCCGAACTCCTTGATCCGGCGGCCGATGTGAGCCTGGGTGCCGCCAGCCGGCCGTTGGCGGAGGTGGCGCACCACCCCGGCCACGCTGTACGAGGCCGAAACCGCGTCTTGCAGGAGCTCGTGGGTGTACACGATTCCGGCCGAGCGGAAGTGTGAGGTGTCGATTGTGTACTCGGTCAGCCTGCGCCGCAGGTACGTTCGGCTTTCTTGGTTCGGCTCCCGCCCGAGAGCGGTCGGCATCTCGTCGAGCGAGGTAGCTGCTGCGGCGGTGGTCGCGAGCAGCTCACGGGTGTACTTGACCGGCATGGTCGTCCCCCTTCGGGCCTGTGTGCGCCCGTCCCCCGTGCGGGTGAACGAGTGGGGCGGGGACCGGTCACGGCCTCACCACCAGTACGTCGGGTACGTCCGGCCCGTCAGGCGGGCGGCGAGCAGGCCGGTGGCGGTGAGCAGCAGGGTGGCGAGCAGCAGTAGGGGGAGGAAGCGGGCGGGGTCGGGGGCGGTGAGGGTGACGATGACGGCGGTGGCGGCCGCGGGGGAGTGGGGGGTGCGGGCGAGGGTCATGGCGCCGAGGGCGAGGCCGCCGGCGATGGCGGCGGACCAGTAGGCGGGGGTGGTGACGGCGAGGACGGCGTAGCCGGTGAGGGCGGAGACGAGTTGGCCGCCGATGACGCTGCGGGGCTGGGCGAGGGGGAGGGCGGGGGCGCCGGCGATCAGGGCCATGGAGGCGGCGAGGGGCGGGATGAGGAGGGGTTGGCCGGTGAGGGTGCCGAGGGCGACGAGGGCGAGCAGGGCGGTGACGGCGGTGGCGGTGGAGGTGAGGACGGCGGTGGGGGCCGGTCGGGCGGGGGCTCGGCTGGGGAGGGGCATGGCGGCGGCACTCCTAACGGAAAGGAGATCTGGTAGGCGTTAGTCTGACCTCTTTCGCTAACAGATGGCAAGTGGCGTTACCGTTAGGTATGGGCATGGTGGTGGAGCGTGGCGCGGTGGACGAGATGCCGGTCGGCGGCGAGCATCCGGCGCTGGATCTGGTGAACAGCACCTTCGTCCGCGGGGGTCTGCGCGGGCATCTGGTGGACGTCCTGGTCGAGCCGTCCGACCTGGGCGTCTGGTGGGAGTGGCACGCCGTCGAGCTGGATCTGGCGAGCGCGCCGGCAGGGGAGCCGGGGGCGGCGGAGCTGGCCGCGTTCCTGGAGCTGCGGCGGGCGTTGCGGGCGGTGCTGACCGCGGTGGTGGCGGACGAGCCGGCGGGGGCGGCGGACGTGGCGGTGGTGAACGCGGCGGTGCGGGCGGCGCCGGGGTGGGTGGAGCTGGGGCCGGGGGCGGCCGCGTGCGGGGTGCGCCGGTCGGCGGCGGGGGAGCGCGGGGCGGTGCTGCTGGGGCGGGTGGCGCAGGGGGCGGTGGAACTGCTGACGGGGGGTCGGCGGGAGTCGGTGCGGGCCTGTCCGGCTCCGGGTTGCATCCTGTTCTTCCTGCAGCAGCACGCGCGTCGGGCGTGGTGTTCGACCGCCTGCGGGACGCGGGTGCGGGTGGCCCGGCACAGTCGTCGGCATACGGACGGGTGACCGGCGGGTATCAGCCGTTCGACCGGTGTTGTTGGGGATTTGATTACCAATTGGTACAGACCTATTGACCTATGTGGTTCAGACCACATAGCTTCAGCGCCAATCTGCATTCCCCCACGTGCGTGCTCCCCCACAGGTACGCGCCGACACTCTCTCCCGGAGGACCGAGTGTTGATCCGAAGCACGGCCGAGCAGCGTCCCACCGCTGCCCGCCGCTCCAAGAACCCGGCCGCCCGGGCGGGCACGGCCTCGCTGGCGGTCGCCGGCCTGGCCGGCCTGCTGATGGCCACGCTGGGCGCGGCGCCCTCACAGGCGTCCGCCGCCGTCGACAACGCGGCCTGTCGGCCCGACGGCATGTACCAGACTCCCGGGGTGGACGTCCCGTACTGCAACGTCTACGACACCGAGGGCCGCGAGAAGATGGGCGCCGATCACCAGCGCCGCATCATCGGCTACTTCACCGGCTGGCGCACCGGCAAGGACGGGACCCCGCCCTACCTGGTGAGCGACGTCCCCTGGGACAAGGTCACCCACCTGAACTACGCGTTCGGGCACGTCGGCAGCGACAACAAGATCTCCGTCGGCACCGACAACGACAAGAACGAGGCCACCGGGATCTCCTTCCCGGGCGTCCCCGGGGCCGAGCTGGACCCGTCGCTGCCCTACAAGGGCCACTTCAACCTGCTGACGAAGTTCAAGAAGCAGTACCCGAACGTCAAGACCATGATCTCGGTGGGCGGTTGGACCGAGACCGGCGGGTACTTCGGCGACGACGGCAAGCGCGTCAACTCCGGCGGCTTCTACTCGTTGACCGTCAACCCGGACGGCAGCGTCAACCAGGCGGGCATCGACACCTTCGCCAACTCCTCGGTCGACTTCATCAAGAAGTACGGCTTCAACGGCGTCGACGTCGACTACGAGTACCCGACCTCGATGAAGGACGCGGGCAACCCGCTCGACTGGCAGCTCGCCAACGGCAAGCGCGCCTCGCTGGCCAAGGGCTACGCCGCGCTGATGAAGACGCTGCGCGAGAAGCTGGACCGGGCCGGTGCCGCCGACGGCAAGCACTACCTGCTCTCGGTCGCGGCCCCGTCGTCCGGTTACCTGCTGCGCGGCATGGAGACCTTCCAGATCGCGCAGTACCTGGACTACGTCAACATCATGTCGTACGACCTGCACGGCGCCTGGAACAAGTACGTCGGCCCGAACGCCTCGCTGTTCGACGACGGCAAGGACGGCGAGCTGGCGGCGGCCAACGTGTACGGCACCGGCCAGTACGGCGGTATCGGGTACCTGAACGCCGACTGGTCGTACCACTACTTCCGCGGCTCGATGCCGGGCGGCCGGATCAACGTCGGCCTGCCGTACTACACCCGCGGCTTCAAGAACGTCACCGGTGGCACCAACGGCCTCTGGGGCACCGCGTCCGCGACCACCTGCCCGGTGGGCGCCGGTCTGACGGCGTGCGGTGACGGCGCGGTCGGCATCGACAACATCTGGAACGACAAGGACGACGCGGGCAAGGAGTCCCCGGCGGGCTCGAACCCGATGTGGCACGCGAAGAACCTGGAGAAGGGCGTCGTGCCCGACTACCTCTCCAAGTACGGCGTGACCGACACCGCCCTGCAGGGCACCTACACCCGCAACTACAGCTCCACCCTGGTGGCGCCGTGGCTGTGGAACGACACCAAGAAGGTGTTCCTCTCCACCGAGGACGAGCAGTCGGTGGCCGCCAAGGCGGACTACATCGTCAACCAGGGCGCCGGCGGCGCGATGATCTGGGAGCTCGCGGGCGACTACAAGTGGGACGCGGCCGCCAACGGCGGCAAGGGCCAGTACGTGCCGGGCTCGACGCTGACCTCGCTGATGTACGACAAGTTCAAGGCGGCCTCGCCGTACGGCGCGACCCGCTCGACGATCGCGCTGCCGCAGCAGACCCTGCCGATCGACGTGTCGTTCACCAACTTCGCGCTGGGTGACTCGAACTACCCGATCAACCCGAAGATCCACGTCGTCAACAACTCGACGCTGACCCTGCCGGGCGGCACCGAGTTCCAGTTCGACTACAGCAACTCGGCTCCGGGCAACGCCAAGGACCAGTCCGGCTTCGGGCTGACCGTGATCAAGCAGGACAACCCCGGTCCGGGCAACGTGGGCGGCCTCAAGGGCACCTACAACCGCGTCTCGGTGAAGCTGCCGGGCTGGCAGTCGCTGGCGCCGGGTGCGTCGATCGACATGGACTTCGTCTACTACCTGCCGGTCTCGACGCCGTCGAACTGGACGGTCAACGTCGCCGGCACGCTGTACGGCCTCAAGGGCGACCTGACCCGCGGCAGCACCGGCGGCAGCACCCCGACGCCGACCGCGACGCCGACCGTCACCCCGACCGTGACGCCCACCGTGACCCCGACGGTCACGCCCACGGTCACCCCGACCGTGACGCCGACGGTGACGCCCACCGTCACGCCGACGGTGACCCCGACCGCGACCCCGACCTCGGGTGCCTGCACGGGCGCGCCGAGCTGGGACGCGGGCACCACCTACGCGTCCACCACCAAGGTGTCCTGGAAGGGCCACTACTACCAGAACAAGTGGTGGACCAAGGGCGACGACCCCAGTGCCAGTGGCTCGTGGGGCGTCTGGAGCGACCTCGGGGCCTGCTGATCGGGACCGACCGATGAGCACGGCTCAGTGAGGTGAGAGACGCGGTGGCGGTGCACCCGGTCGGGGGGTGCGCCGCCACCGCTTCGTCGTGGGCCCTGCCGGCGCCCGGCGGTCCGCCCGCCCGGCGCCGGGGGGTCAGGCCGCCTCGACCTTCAGGTCGCGCAGCAGCTTGGCGACGTGGCCGGTGGCCTTGACGTTGTACAGGGCGTGCTCGACCTTGCCCCGCTCGTCCACGATCACCGTGGAGCGGATCACGCCGGTGACGGTCTTGCCGTACAGCTTCTTCTCGCCGAACGCGCCGTACGCCTCCAGCACCTTCTTCTCCGGGTCGGAGAGCAGGGTGACCTTGAGGTCCTCCGCCTCGCGGAACTTGCCGAGCTTCTCCGGCTTGTCCGGCGAGATGCCGATGACGTCGTAACCGGCGCCGGCGAAGACCTCCAGGTTGTCGGTGAAGTCGCAGGCCTGCTTGGTGCAGCCGGGGGTGAGCGCGGCGGGGTAGAAGTACACGATCACCTTGCGGCCGAGGTGGTCGGCCAGGGACACCTGGCCGCCGTCGGCGTCGGACAGGCTGAAGGCGGGCGCGGGGTCGCCGGGCTGGAGACGCTCACTCACGGGGGACTCTCCTGGTGCGTGGACGGGTGGTCGTACCACGGCCAACTTACCTCCGATGGTGGGTGGGGCCGCGCGGGCCGGGGCGGCAACTGACAAACTGGGTCAGTCGCACAGGACAACATCAGTGAATTGGGGTGGCCCGCGTGGGCGAGGCGAGCACGAAGGACAGCGCGGCGAGGACGACCGCCCAGATCGAGGCGGACATCTCCCGTACCCGCACCCAGCTGGCGGCGACCCTGGACGAGCTCGCCATGCGCGTCCACCCGAGCACCATCACGGCCCAGGTCAAGGCGAAGGCCGTGGCCACCGTGGAGGAGAAGGCCGGCCGGGCGTACGTGGCCGCCAGCGGGCTGGTCGAGCAGGCCAAGGCGCGGTTCGTGGACGAGAAGGGCCGGCCGCGCAAGGAGCGGATCGTTCCCGCCGCGCTGGTCGGCGCCGGTCTGGTGCTGCTGGTCGCTTCGGCCCGCAAGCGCCGCAAGGGCTGAGCGGCGCGACCGCGCGGGGCCGGGTGCCGTCGCACCCGGCCTTCCGTATGCCGGTCCGGCGTCACGCCGGGCGCCCGGGAGCGGTACCTTCGGGGTCGTGAGTACGAACGACGAACCGACCCTGCGCACCACCTCCCCCGAGCAGGACCCGCCGCGCCACGACCGGCTCGGCGAGAAGCTGCCGATCAAGATGCTGCACGACCGCGTGCTGGTGAAGACCGAGGGCAGCGAGGGCGAGCGCCGCTCGACCGGCGGCATCCTCATCCCGGCCACCGCGGAGCTGTCCAAGCGCTGCACCTGGGCCGAGGCCGTTGCGGTGGGCCAGAGCGTCCGCTCGGTCGAGCCCGGCGACCGCGTCCTGTACGACCCGGAGGACAAGCTGGAGGTCGAGGTCCGCGGCGCCACCTACGTGCTGCTGCGCGAGCGGGACCTGCACGCGGTGGCCGCGATGCGCTTCGGCGACACGGAGGGTTCGACCGGACTGTACCTCTGAGGGCCCGCCGGGGCCCTTCTTCGTGCCGGGCCCCCTCCGGGCCCGACCCGCTGTTCCCGGGGCGGGCCGTCGCGCGGTGCGCGTGGCGGCCCGCCGTGTCGTTCCCCGGGCCGTTCCCCGGGCCGTTCCCGGTGTCGCCCCGGTGTCGCCCCCGTGGCGTTCCCCGGGCCGTTGTCGGTGGGCGGCAGTAGGGTCCGGCCATGAGTACTGGTGGGTCTTCGGGCGGAGCGCCCTCGATCGGTGACGACCAGCGTCGGGCCCGGCTCGGGCTGCGGCACCTGCTGGCGTCGGCCGGGCGGGCGGCGCGGGTGGAGCAGGTGGCGGACGCGGTCGTCGGGCTGCACGCCTCGGACGCCGCGACGGTCTACCTCTCGGCCTGCGCGCGGCTGACCGAGCCGTCGGCGGCGGAGGTGGAGCGCGCGCTGTACGAGGACGTCTCGCTGGTCAAGCTGCTGTCGATGCGGCGCACGCTCTTCGCGGTGACGGAGGGGTTCGCCCCGTACGTCAGTTCCGCGGCGGCGCGGGCGATCGCCGTCAAGGAGCGGGCGACGCTGCTCAAGCACCTGCGGGAGTTCGCCGAGGGGTGGGACGAGCCGAGGCTCGCCGAGACGGAGCGGGCGGTGCTCGCGGCGCTGGCCGCGCGGGGCGAGGCCACGACGGCCGAACTCGGCGCGGACGTACCGGCGTTGCGCGAGACGATGCTGATGGCGCAGGGCAAGCCGTACGAGGCCCGGCAGAGCGTGGGCAGCCGGCTGTTGCGGCTGCTGGCCTCGGACGGGCATGTGCGGCGCTGCCGGCCGCGCGGCTCCTGGCTGAGCAGCAGCTACCCGTGGGCGCCGGTGCCGCAGTGGCCGGACGTGCCGGTGCGGGAGGCGAAGGCCGAGGTGGTCCGGCGGTGGCTGGCGGCGTACGGCCCGGCCACCGTCGAGGACGTGAAGTGGTGGACGGGCTGGACGCTGGGGGACACCCGCCGGGCGCTCGCGGACCTCGGCGCGGTCGGCGTGGCGCTGGCCGGCGGGGTGGCGGGCCTGGTGCTGCCGGGGGACGAGGGGCCGGTGGAGGAGCCCGAGCCGTGGGCGGCGCTGCTGCCGGCGCTCGATCCGACGGTGATGGGCTGGCGGGGCCGTGACTGGTACCTGCGGCCGGAGGACGTGCCGGCGCTGTTCGACCGGGCGGGCAACGCCGGGCCGACGCTCTGGTGGGGCGGCCGGGTGGTCGGTGGCTGGGCGCAGCGACCCGACGGCGAGCCGGTGTGGCGGCTGTTCGCCGATGTCGGGGCCGAGGCGCGGGCGGCGATCGAGGCGGAGGCGGCGCGGTTGTCGGGCTGGCTGGGGGAGGTGCGGGTGACGCCGCGGTTCCGGACCCCGCTGGAGCGGGAGCTGGGCGCCTAGCGCCCGCCTCGGGGGGCCTGTCCGGCGGGTTGTCCGGCCAGCTGCGCGGTGCGCTGTCCGGCCTGCCCGGCGGGTCCTCCGGTCGGCTGGCGGGTCGGTGGCGCGGTGGCGTCGGCGGCCGGGGGCGGGGTGCTCGGGGGCTGGGCCGGGGTCGGGGTGGTGGTCGGTCGCGGGGGCGGGGTGGGGCGGTTGGTGGGGGTGGGCGGCTGTTCCGGGGTGGGCGTCGGGGCGGGGGCCTCGGGCGTGGGGGCGGGTACCGTCTCGGTGGGCCGGTTGCTCGGGCCGGTCGGTGCGGGGGCGGAGGGCGCCGGGGTGCTCGGCGGTGCGGCGGTGGCGGAGGCGGTGGCGCTCGCCGTGGTGCTGGGCGACGCCGACGGGGAGGGCGAGGGGCCGGTGCTCGGCTCGCCGGACTGGGCGCTGCCGCGGCCGGGCTGGAGGTCGAAGCGCTGGATGTCGCGGCCGTCGAGCGCGTCGGCCATGTAGGCGGTCCAGATCCGGGTGGGGAAGGCGCCGCCGTTGATCCGTTCGTAGCCGGCGGTGCCGGACAGCGGCTCCTTGGCGTGGGTCTTCGGGTTCTCCCGGAACAGGCCTACGGTGGTGGCGAGTTCGGGGGTGAAGCCGGCGAACCAGGCGGAGAGGTTGGCGTCGGTGGTGCCGGTCTTCCCGGCGGCGGGGCGTCCGAGGTCGAGGGCGGCGGCGCCGGTGCCGCGCGGGCTGACGACATCGCGCAGGACGTCGGTGACGGCGTCGGCGGTGCCCCGGTCGAGCGCGGTGGTGGGGACGTGGTCGGGCATCTTGGGGACGTCGACGGAGCCGCCGGTGGTGACGCGTTCGAGCTTGGTGACCGACCAGGGGGTGTACGCCTGGCCGTGGTTGGCGAAGCCGGCGTAGGCGCCGGCCAGGTTGAGGGCGCTGGGGGTGGCGGTGCCGAGCGTCATCGAGGTGTTGGCCGGGTCCATGCCGGGGACGTTGTCGGGGATGCCGAGCCGGACGGCGGTCTCCCGGACGTGGGCGAGTCCGGCGTCGACGCCCTCCTGCGCGTACACCGAGTTGACGGACTTCACCATGGCGTAGCGCAGGGTGATGGTGCCGTAGTCGATGTCGTCCTCGTTGGGCGGCGCGTACGGGGTGGGGCCACCGAGGACGGGGCGTTCGCTGGTGCCGTCGTAGCGGGTCTCGGTGGTGATCGGGCGGCCGTCGCCGCTGCTGCGCCCGGAGGTGAGGCCGGCGGCCAGGTCGAAGGCCTTGAAGGTGGAGCCGATCTGGTTGTCCTGGCGCAGGACGTCGTTGTAGGGCTGTTTGGCGTAGTCGGGGCCGCCGTAGACGGCGACGACGCGGCCGGTGGCGGGTTCGACGGAGGCGCCGGCGACCCGGACGTCGGTGTCGGTGGTGGGCCGGGCCTTGGGGTCGAGCTCGTCGGTGAGTTCCTGCTGGACGGCGCGGACGAAGGCGTCCTGGCGGGGTTTGTCGAAGGTGGTGGTGATGCGCCAGCCGCCGGCCTTGAGGGTGGCGGCGTCGATGATGCCGGCCGAGACGAGGTAGTCGTCGGCGACGCCGACCAGGTAGCCGGACTGGCCGCTGAGGCCGGTGGCGGGCTGGGGGTCGATCGGTTCGGGAAAGGTGACGGCGGCGCGGTCGGCCGGGGTGAGGAAGCCGAGCTGGACCATGCCGTCGAGGGTGTAGTTCCAGCGGGCGACGGCCTTGTCGCGGTTGGCGGGGGTGGCGGTCCTGACGTCGTAGACGCTGGGGGCCTGCAGCAGGGCGGCGAGGTAGGCGCCCTGGGGGAGGGTGAGGTCGGAGACGTCGACGCCGTAGTAGGCGTGGGCGGCGCTCTGGATGCCGTAGGCGCCGCGGCCGAAGTAGCTGCTGTTGAGGTAGCCGTCGAGGATCTGGTTCTTGCTGCGCTGCTGGTCGACCTTGAGCGCGATGAAGAGTTCGCGGCCCTTGCGCTCGATGGTCTGGTCCTGGGTCAGGTAGTAGTTCTTGACGTACTGCTGGGTGATGGTGGAGCCGCCCTGCGTGCCGCGTCCGGTGAGGGTGTTCCAGCCGGCCCGGAGCATGCCCTTCAGGTCGATGCCGCCGTTCTGGTAGAAGGTGCGGTCCTCGGCGGAGACGACGGCGTGCTGGGTGTCGAGCGGGATCTGGGCGATCGTCACGTCGGTGCGGTTCACGGCGCCGGTGCGGGCGATCTCGGTGCTGCCGTCGGAGTACAGGTAGATGTTGTTCTGCGCCACGGCGTGGGCGTTGGCGTCGGGGACGGGGACGATGAGGTAGAGCACGGCGAAGGAGCCGACGGCGAGGAGCAGGACGGCGGTGAGCGCGCCGAGGGTGACCCGCCAGGTGGGCAGGAGCCGGCGCCACAGCGGCCTGGCGCGGCGGGCTTCGCGGCGGGCGGCCCGTCTGGCCTGACGCCGGGTGCGGTGGTCTGCCCTCAAGGTCATGCCGCGATTATGTGCTATTTGACCCCGGATCAGGCGCTGCATTAACCGGGTGCGCGAGAAGATCGTCGGCGGTACGGTGAAAGGTGCGAACCACATAGCGCACCACGTTCGGACAGCTCCGCCCGTCTGACCCGGTCCCCCCGGGTGCGGCCGGCCGGAGCCGGTCCGCGTGCGCCGGTGTCCCCGGGGACACCCGCCCGCTCCTATTTGTCGACAAGGAGACAATATGTCGAAAGCTCTGCCCGTCGAGCCGCAGTTCCGGCACCCTCCCGATCCCGGCGCCGATCCCGGCGGCGCTCCGGGCGCGGTTCCGGGCGCCGGCGCCCTGTCCGCCGGCCGCGGCGCGGTGGCGCTCCACCTCGCCATCGCCCGGGGAGCCTTCCGCCGCTACGCCACCTACCGGGCCGCCACGCTGGCCGGGGCCTTCACCAACACCGTCTTCGGCCTCATCCTCGCCTACACCTTCGTCGCCCTCTGGCAGGCCCGGCCCGGCCTCGGCGGCTACGACCAGACCGCCGCCGTCACCTACATCTGGGTCAGCCAGGCGCTGCTGGTCACCGTCGCGGTCTGGGGCGGCGGCTTCCAGGACGACGTCCAGGACCGGTTCCGCAGCGGCGACATCGCCGTCGACCTCTACCGCCCGGTGGACTTCCAGGGCTGGTGGCTGGCCACCGACCTCGGCCGGGCCGGCTTCCACCTGCTCGCCCGCGGCGCCCCGCCGATGCTGGTCGGCGGGCTGATCTTCCGGATCCGGGTGCCCGAGCAGCCGCTCACCTGGCTGTTCTTCCTCCTCTCGGTCCTGCTCGCGGTGGTGGTCAGCTTCGGGCTGCGCTTCCTCGTCTCGCTCACCGGCTTCTGGCTGCACGACTCGGAGGGCGTGCGCTCGGTGATGCTGGTGGTGGCGATGTTCTTCTCCGGGATGCTGCTGCCGCTGGCGCTCTTCCCCGGCCTGCTCGGCGAGATCGCGCCGGTCCTGCCCTGGGCCGCGCTGGTCCAGGTGCCGACCGACGTCTTCCTGGAGCGGGCGACCGGGACGGCGCTGCTCGGCGAGCTCGGCTTCCAACTCGCCTGGGGCGCGGGGCTGGTCGCCGCGGGCCGGGGCGTCCAGCTGCTCGCGACCCGCAAGGTGGTGGTCCAGGGTGGCTGACCCGACCCCCGCCGCCGGTGCGGCGGACCCGCGCACCGACCCGGCCGGTCTGCTCCTGACCGATCTGCTCCTGACCGACCGGGGCCTGCTCGCCCGGACCCGCTGGGCCCTGCGGGCCTGGGGGCTCACCGCCGCGATGTGGACGCGGGCGATCATGTCCTACCGGGCGTCCTTCGTGCTGATGCTCGTCGCCAACCTGGTGGTCACCTTCCTCGACTTCGTCGTGGTGATCCTGATGTTCCGGCACACCGACCGGCTCGGCGGCTGGACCTTGCCCGAACTCGGCTTCCTCTACGGCACCTCGGGCTTCGCGCTCGGCATGGCCAACCTCCTGGTCGGCAGCGTCGACGGTCTCGGCGAGCGGATCCGGGCGGGCACGCTGGACACCATGCTGATCCGGCCCGCCCCGGCGCTCGCCCAGGTCTGCGCGGAGCGCTTCTCGCTGCGCCGGCTCGGACGGCCGGCGCAGGCGGTCGCCGTGCTCCTCTGGTCGCTGCCCGCCCTGGACGTGGCCTGGACCTGGGACCGGGTGCTGCTGGTGCCGGTCCTGCTGGTCTGCGGCACGGCGATCTTCGCGGCGATCTTCGTGGGCTTCGCCGCCCTCCAGTTCTGGTGGGGCGAGGCCAAGGAGATCCAGAACGCCTTCACCTACGGCGGCGCCACCGTGCTGCACTACCCGCCGACCGTCTTCGCCAAGGAACTGGTGGCGGGCACCGTGTTCGGCATCCCGCTGGCCTTCGTCAACTGGCTGCCGGCGCTGCGCATCCTCGACCGGCCCGACCCGCTCGGCCTGCCCACCGCCTTCCAGTACGCCTCGCCGCTCGCCGCCGTGCTCGCGCTGGTGGCCGCCGGGCTGGCCTGGCGCGCCGGGCTGCGGGCCTACCGCGGCACCGGCAGCTGATCCCGGGCCCCGGCCCGGTCCCCCGCTCCCTCCTGAAAGCAGAACTCCCATGGCACTGATCGAACTCGACGACGTCCGCCGTACCTTCACCGTGCGCGCCAAGGTCGGCCGGCTGAAGCGCGAGAAGCGTGAGGTCCGCGCGGTGGACGGGCTGAGCTTCACCGTGGAGGCCGGCGAATGCGTCGGCTACATCGGCCCGAACGGCGCGGGCAAGTCCACCACCATCAAGATGCTCACCGGCATCCTGGTGCCCTCCGGCGGCCGGCTGCGCGTCGCCGGTGTCGACCCGGCCCGCGAACGCGTCGCGCTGGCCCGCCGGATCGGCGTCGTCTTCGGGCAGCGCACCACGCTCTGGTGGGACCTCCCGCTCCGGGACTCCTACGAACTGGCCCGCCGGATCTACCGCATCCCCGAGCACCGATATCGCGTCAATCTCGAACGCTGTGTCGAACTGCTCGACCTGGGAGGCCTGTTGGACACGCCGGTGCGCCAGCTCTCGCTCGGCCAGCGGATGCGCGGGGACTTGGCGGCGGCCCTGCTGCACGACCCGCAGGTGCTCTACCTGGACGAGCCCACCATCGGGCTCGACGTGGTGAGCAAGGGCCGGGTGCGCGACTTCCTGCGCGAGGTCAACCGGGAGCAGGGCACCACCGTGCTGCTGACCACCCACGACCTCACCGACATCGAACAGCTCTGCGGCCGGGTCATGGTGATCGACCACGGCCGGGTCGTCTACGACGGCGGCCTGGAGGGCCTGCACGCGGCGGGCGAGAGCGAGCGGACCCTGGTCGTCGACCTCGCCGAGGCGCGGCCGCCGATCGAGGTGCCCGGCGCCCGGGTGGTGAAGGTCGAGGGGCCGCGCCAGTGGCTGGCCTTCCCCGCCCAGCAGAGCGCCGCCCCGATCGTCGCCGCCGTCGCCGACCGGTACCCGATGGTCGACCTGTCGGTGCGCGAGCCGGCCATCGAGGACGTGATCGCCCGGATGTACGCGGAGGTCGCGATCGGCTGACGGCCGGGGGTGGGGGGCCGACCCGGCACCGGGTCGGCTCCCCACCCCCGGGGGCTCGGCGGCGACGTCCGTGCGTACGGCGTACGGGCGGGAGGTCGTCCGTGTGTTCCCCCGGCGTCACCTGTGCGGGTGGCGGACGTGACTCCATGGCGTGTCATCGAGTTGACCTTGTCATCGCTCGGCGACCCGCGCAGCGCTCGGCGACCCGCGAACCGCCCGGCGAGCTCGAAGCGCCCGGCGAACGCCCGGCGAGCTCGTACCGCCCGGCGAACGCCTGGCGACCTGTGCACCGGAGGGGCAGCGACCGATGACCGTACCCGACGTGACCGTGGTGATCGCGGTCTACAACACCATGCCGTACCTGACGGCCTGCCTGGAGTCGCTCGTCGCGCAGACCATCGGGCCGGCGCGCATGGAGGTGGTCGCGGTCGACGACGGTTCGACGGACGGCGGCGGCGCGCTCCTGGACGAGTACGCCGCTCGGCATCCGGGCCTCTTCACCGTGCTGCACCAGGCCAACTCCGGCGGCCCGGCCGCGCCGACCAACCGGGGGCTGGCGCTGGCCCGCGGCCGGTACGTGCTCTTCCTCGGCGCCGACGACTGGCTCGGCACCGAGGCCCTGGACCGCATGGTGGCGGCGGCCGACGCCTGGGAGTCCGACGTCCTGATCCCCCGGCAGATCGGGGTGAACGGGCGGCTGGTGCCGCAGGGCATCTTCGGTGCCAGCGCCGCTTCGGTCGGTTTCGAGGACTCCGCGCTGGCCTGGGCGCTCGCCGACACCAAGCTCTTCCGGCTGGAGCTGATCAGACGCCACAACCTGTCCCGGAACGAGGACCTGAAGGTCTACTCGGACCAGCCCTTCACGCTGGCGGCCTGTCTGCGGGCCCGCCGGATCTCCGTGCTCGCCGACTACGACTACTACCACCTGGTGCTGCGCGAGGACCGGGGCAACGTCACCCAGCGGGCCGGTGCGCCGGACCGGCTGCGCGGGGTCGCCGCCGTGCAGTGGGTCGCCGCCGAGCTGGCCGCCGAGGGTGCGCAGCTGGACGCCATCCGGGCCCGGCACTTCGGCTGGGAGGTGCCGCAACTGCTCCAGGCCGACTTCCTGCTTCACCCCGAGGAGCTGCAGGACGAGATCTGCGCCGGGGTGGCGGCCCTGGTGGAGCGGTTCGGCGCCCGCGAGGTGTACGACCGGCTGGCGGTGGCCGACCGGGTGCGGCTCGAACTCGCCGCCGCCGGGCGGCCGGACGCGCTGCGCGACCTGATCCGGTACGAGGCGGCGCACGGGGACCCGCCGGTGGTCGTCGACGGGCGCCGGCACTACGCCGGCTACCCGGCGTTCCGGGCGGCCGGGCTCGGCCTGCCGGACGAGCTGTTCCTGCTCGCCGAGGCGCCCGCGCCGGACGAGGCGCCGGGGGCCGGTGACGCGCTCGCGCGGGAGGGCGAAGGGTCGCCGCCGGGCTCGCCGCCGATCACGCTGGTGCAGCAGGTCTGGCGCGGTGCCGTGCCCGTCCAGGTGCGTCGCCGACTGCGCCGTTACCCGGCCTGGCGGCGGCTGACCGAAGCCGTCCTCGCCGGCGGCGCGAACGGGGGCCGACGGTGACCGGGCTCGACATCTGCGTGGTCGGCCTCGGGAAGCTCGGCCTGCCGCTCGCCGTGCAGTTCGCCGCCAAGGGGCACCGGGTGGCCGGCGCCGACGTCTCGCCCGAGGTCGTCCGCTCGGTGAACCGGGGCCGGCCGCCGTTCCCCCGGGAGGCCGGCCTGGACGAGGCGCTCAAGCGGGTGGTGGCCGAGGGCAGGCTGCGTGCCACCACCGACACCTCGGCGGCGGTCGCCGGGGCGCAGGCCGTCGTGCTGGTGGTCCCGCTGGTCACGACCGCCGAGGGCACCCCGGACTTCACCCTGCTCGACGCCGCCACCGACGCCGTCGCCGCCGGGCTGCGCCGCGGCACTCTGGTCAGCTACGAGACCACCCTGCCGGTCGGTGTCACCCGCGGCCGCTGGGCGCCGCGCCTGGCGGCCGGCTCGGGGCTGACCCCCGGGCGGGACTTCGCGCTGGTCTTCAGCCCGGAGCGGGTCCGGACCGGCCGGGTCTTCGCCGACCTGCGCCGCTACCCCAAGCTGGTCGGCGGCATCGACCGGGCGGCCGGGCGGCGTGGCGTCGAGTTCTACCGCGAGGTGCTCGACTTCGACCCGCGACCCGACCTGCCCCGGCCCAACGGGGTCTGGGAGTTGGAGTCGGCGGAGGCCGCCGAGTTCGCCAAGCTCGCCGAGACCACCTACCGGGACGTCAACATCGCGCTCGCCAACCAGTTCGCCCGCTACGCCGACCGGGTCGGGGTGGATTTCGCGGCCGTCGCGGACGCCTGCAACTCCCAGCCGTTCAGCCATCTGCACCGGCCGGGCGTCGCGGTCGGCGGCCACTGCATCCCGGTCTATCCGCGGCTCTACCTGTGGAACGACCCCTCGGCCACGGTGGTCCGGGCCGCCCGCGAGGCCAATCTGGCGATGCCCGGCTACGCGGTCGGGGTGCTGGACGGCGCGCTGGAGGGCGGCGTCGACGGGCAGGGCGTGCTGGTGCTGGGCGCCTCCTACCGGGGCGGGGTGAAGGAGACGGCGTACTCCGGCGTCTTCCCCCTGGTGGAGGCGCTGCGCGCGGCCGGTGCGCGCCCCTATGTCGCCGACCCGCTGTACCGCTCCGAGGAGCTGGTGGCGCTCGGTCTGCCGCCGTACGGGGGCGAGCCGTTGGCGGCCGCGGTGCTGCAGGCGGACCACCCCGAGTACCGCGAGCTGGCACCGGCCGACCTGCCGGGCGTCCGGGTCCTGCTGGACGGCCGCCGCTGCACGGACCCGGGGCGCTGGGAGGGCGCGGGGGTGCGGCGGATCGTCCTGGGGGGCGCGTAGCGGCAGGTGGGCGCGGTGGTGGGTGGGCGCTCGCTTGGGTGTGTGCGGGGTTGGGGTGCGTGCTGGGTGCTGCCGCGGGTGGGCTTCGCGCCGCGCGCGGTCGCACGTGCCCGGCGCGTACAGATGGGCCGCGCCCTCCGCTCGCGCCGGGCAACGGGCAGACTGGCGGGGTGAGTGACGATGCCTTCAGCGGGACCGGGCCCGGAGTCCGGTTCACCGCGGCCGACGAGGAGAAGAGACGCGGCGTCCGCCGGATGAAGACCATCGCGACCGGCCTGCTGGCCTTCGCGAGCCTGGTCTTCGCCCTGGCCACCTGGGCGAAGGCGGCCGGCGCCGGCGCCTGGGCGGGCTATCTGGCCGCCGCCGCCGAGGCCGGCATGGTCGGCGCGCTCGCCGACTGGTTCGCCGTGACCGCGCTCTTCCGCCGCCCGTTCGGCCTGCCGATCCCGCACACCGCGATCATCCCGACCAAGAAGGACGCCTTCGGCAAGTCGCTCGGCGACTTCGTCGGCGACAACTTCCTCTCCGGCCGGGTGGTGCGCGGCCGGCTCGCCGCGCTCGGCATCGCCCGGCGGCTGGGGGAGTGGCTGGCCGCTCCCGGCAGCGCCGAGCGGGTCACCAAGGAGGCGTCGGCGGCACTGCGCGGCGTCCTCGCGGTGCTGCGCGACGACGACGTGCAGGCGGTCGTCGGCGAGGCGGTGACCAGGCGGGCCGCCGCCACCTCGGTCGCCGAGCCGATGGGCCGGATGCTCGGCAAGGTGGTCTCCGACGGCGGTCACCACGGCGTGGTCGACCTGGTCGCCGTCCGGGTGCACGACTGGCTGACGGAGAACCACGAGGAGGTCGTCCAGCGGGTCACCCAGAAGACCCCGGGCTGGACGCCGAAGTTCCTCGACCACCAGGTCGGCGAGCGGGTCTACAAGGAGCTGATGCGGTTCGTCACCGACATACGGGACGACCCGGACCACGCGGCGCGCGGTGCCATCGACAACTTCCTGGCCGACTTCGCCACCGAGTTGCAGACCGATCCGGCGACCATCGCCCGGGTCGAGCGGGCCAAGGCCGACCTGCTGGTCCGGCCCGAGGTGCAGGACCTGATCGCCTCCACCTGGGCCGCCGTCCGCGCCCTGGTGCTGAACGCGGCCGAGGACGAGGACAGCGAGCTGCGCCGGCGCATCCGCGACGGCGTGCGTGATTTCGGTGCGCGCCTGGCGACCGACCCCAAGCTCCAGGCCAAGGTGGACGGCTGGCTCCAGGACGCCGCCCAGTACCTGGTCGACACCTACCGGACCGAGATCACCTCGCTGATCTCCGAGACCGTGGCAGGCTGGGACGCGGACGACGCCTCCCGCAAGATCGAGGCGAACGTCGGCCGCGACCTGCAGTTCATCCGGATCAACGGCACCGTGGTCGGCGCCCTGGCGGGGCTGCTGATCCACACCGTGGCGGTCGCCCTCGGAGGGTGAGCCCCCGGGTGTGCCTATTCTTGCGGACACCACCGATACGCGCGTAGAGGAAGTAGGGCACCACCGTGGTCCAGCCGGACGGAAGTCGGATCGGAAACCCCGTTCAGAACCGGGGCATCGAGGCGTTCATCGCCGGCATGCCCAAAGCAGAGCTGCACGTCCACCACGTCGGCTCGGCCTCGCCCCGGGTGGTCGCCGAGCTGGCGGCCCGCCACCGCGGCCAGTCCAAGGTACCGGTCGACCCGGCCGCCCTCGCCGAGTACTTCACCTTCACCGACTTCGCCCACTTCATCGAGGTCTACCTCAGCGTCGTCGACCTGATCCGGGACGCCGAGGACGTCCGCGCGCTGACCTACGGCGTCGCCGAGGACATGGCCCGGCAGAACATCCGGTACGCGGAACTGACCGTCACGCCGTACTCCTCGGTCAGCCGGGGCATCCCCGACGTCGCCTTCATGGAGGCCATCGAGGACGCCCGGGTGCGGGCCGAGAAGGACCTCGGCGTCGTGCTCCGCTGGTGCTTCGACATCCCCGGTGAGGCCGGTCTGGCCGCCGCCGAGGAGACCGCCCGGCTCGCCGTCGACCTCGCGCCCGAGGGCCTGGTCAGCTTCGGCCTCGGCGGCCCGGAGATCGGCGTGCCGCGCCCGCAGTTCAAGCCGTACTTCGACCGGGCCCGGGCGGCCGGTCTGCGCAGCGTCCCGCACGCCGGCGAGACCACCGGCCCAGAGACGGTCTGGGACGCCCTGCGGGTGCTCGGCGCCGAGCGCATCGGCCACGGCACCCAGGCCGTGAAGGACCCGGCCCTGCTGGACTTCCTCGGCGAGCACCGGATCGCCCTGGAGGTCTGCCCGACCTCGAACATCGCGACCCGCGCGGTCGAGCGGATCGAGGAGCACCCGATCCGGCGGATGGTCGACGCGGGCCTGCTGGTCACCGTCAACAGCGACGACCCGCCGATGTTCGGCACCGACCTCAACACCGAGTACGCGGTGGCGGCCCGGCTGCTGGACCTGGACGAGGCGGGCGTCGCCGGGCTGGCGCGCAACGCCGTGGAGGCGTCCTTCCTGGACGCGGCCGGCAAGGCCCGGATCGTCGGCGAGATCGACTCCTACCTGGCCGGGTGGGACAAGGGCTGAGCCCCGTCCGCGGGCACCGCGCCGCAGCGCCCCGCGCCGCGCCGCGCTGCCTCGCACCGCACCGCATCGCACCGCCCCGTCGGCCTCGGCCGGCGGGGCGGTGCCGTTTCGGGGCGGGGGTCCCTCCCCGGGGTGGTGCCACGGCCGGCGTCGGGAGCGCCGGCCGCGATCAGGAGTGGTGCCAAAGTGGTGCCATAAATGCCTCGACGTGGCGCCATCGCCGTGCCATGCTGGGGCCATGGACCTCACGCCGTACGTGGAAAACCTCCGGAACGAACTCGCGGTGGCGGCCGCCGCCGGCGGGGACGAAGCCCGCGCGCTGGCCGAGCGGCTGGCGCTCCCGTTGGACTCGGCCGTGCGGCTCACCCTGCTCAACGCGCTCTCGGCCGCCATGGGCGAGGTCACCCGCGACCTCGCCCCGGGCTCGGTGGACGTGCGGCTGCGCGGGCTCGATCCGGAGTTCGTGGTGACCGCGCCGCCCGGTTCCGGTGGTTTCCACAGTGCGGCGCCGTCGGTGGCGTCATCCATGGCGTCATCGGTGGTGCCACCCCTGGCGCCGACCGCGGCACCCGGGGTGTCGGAGTCGGACGAGACGGGCACCGCCCGGGTCAACCTCCGGCTGCCCGCGCACCTCAAGGCCCGGGCGGAGGAGGCCGCCGGGCAGGAGGGCCTGTCCCTCAACGCCTGGCTGGCCCGTGCGGTCGCCGGCGCACTGGAGGGCGGTCATCCGGGCGTCCGCCCGGCGGTCGACTCCGGGACGCGCGCCCCGCGCGGCAGCGGCGGCCAGAGCTTCACCGGCTGGGTTCACTGACGCCTCCGCGGCTCTCGCGCCGTTCGCACGTTCACACCTTCCAGACCCCCTCGCACCTTCCACGTCACCCCCGCTCGACCAGCGGGAACACCCACACGAGCCAAGAGGACGGGACAGCCATGCCTACGTTCGAGACCGACGGACCGATCTCCGCCTCCTTCGAGTTCGAGATCGGCGCGGTGTGGATCACCGCCGGGAAGCGCACCGACGCCGTGGTCGAGGTCCGGCCCGCCAACGCGGCCAGGGAGGCGGACGTCAAGGCCGCCGAACTGACCCAGGTCGACTTCACCGGCGGTCGGCTCACCCTCAAGGGCCCCAAGCAGCGCACCGTGTTCACCAACAAGAAGGGCGCGATCGAGGTCCAGGTCGAGCTGCCGGCCGGTTCGCAGGTGCACGCCGACTCCCCGATGGCGGACTTCGTGGCCGAGGGCCCGCTCGGCGACTGCCGGCTGAAGACGTCCATGGGCCGGGTCCAGGTGGACCGGGCCGAGAGCGTCCGGCTCAAGACCGACCACGGGGACATCCGGGTGGGCCAGGTCGCCGGGGACGCCGAGGTGTCCGGCTCCGGCCGGATCGAGATCGGTACCGTCGGCGGAGCGCTGACGGTCAAGAACAGCAACGGCGACACCGAGATCGACGAGGTGACCGGCGAGCTGACCGCCAACGCCTCCAACGGCCGGATCCACGTCGGCCGCGCCGGGGCGGGCGTGGACGCCAAGACGGCGAACGGCCACCTCCGGGTGGGCCGGGTGGTGCGCGGCAGGATCAGCCTGCAGACCGGCGTCGGGGACGTGGAGGTCGGCATCGCGGAGGGCACGGCCGCCTGGCTCGACGTGCACAGCAAGTTCGGCGGTGTCCGCAACACCCTCGGCGAGGCGCAGGGCCCGGGCGACGCCCGGGACACCGTCGAGCTCCTCGGCCGCACCCAGGTGGGCAACGTGATCGTCCGGAGGGCCTGATGGCCGCGATCTCGGCGATCGGACTCACCAAGTCCTACGGGGACAAGCAGGTGCTGAAGGGCGTCGATCTGGAGATCCCGGCCGGCACGGTGTTCGCTCTGCTCGGGCCGAACGGGGCCGGAAAGACCACCACCGTGGAGATCCTCTCCACGCTGGTCCCGTCCGACGGCGGGGTGGCCCGGGTGGCCGGGTGCGACCTGGTGCGCGAGGCCGACGGGGTGCGGGCGGCGATCGGGGTGACCGGGCAGTTCTCGGCGGTGGACAACCTGCTCACCGCCGAGGAGAACATCATGCTGATGGCCGACCTCCACCACCTCCGCCGTCGGGAGGGGCGGAGGCGGGCGGAGGACTTGCTGGCGCGGTTCGATCTCACCGAGGTGGCGCGCAAGCCCGCCGCGACCCTCTCCGGAGGCATGCGGCGCAAGCTCGACCTGGCGATGACCCTGGTCGGCGACCCGAAGGTGATCTTCCTGGACGAGCCGACCACCGGGCTGGACCCGCGCAGTCGGCGGACGATGTGGGAGATCATCCGGGGGCTGGTCGGCGACCACGGGGTGACGGTCTTCCTGACCACCCAGTACCTGGAGGAGGCCGACCAACTCGCGGACCGGATAGCCGTCCTGGACGGCGGCCGGATCGTCGCCGAGGGTACGGCCGAGGAGCTGAAGCGGATCGTCCCCGGAGGGTGGATCCGGCTGCACTTCGCGGACGGCGCCCAGTTGGGTGCGGCGGCCGCGTTGTTCGACTACGCGGCGGTGGATGTCGAGGCCCTGCGGCTGGACATCCCCGGGGACAACTCGGTGGTCACGGTGAAGACGGTGCTCGACGTGCTCGACAACGCCTCGGTGCGGGCGGAACGGCTGGTCGTGGAGACGGCCGACCTGGACGACGTGTTCCTCACCCTGACCGGGGAGGGGGCCCGATGAGCGGGACGTACGCGGTCGCCGACTCGCTGACGATGCTGCGGCGCAATCTCAAGCACGCGCAGCGGTACCCGTCGCTGACCTTCGCGGTCGTGATGATGCCCGTGATGATGCTGCTGCTGTTCAACTACGCGTACGGCGACGCGCTCGGGGTGGGAATCGGGGGCGGCGAGTACATCGACTACGTGACGCCCGGCATCGTGCTGATGGCGGCGACGTCCGGGGCGCTGGTGACGGCGATCGGCGTCTGCGTCGACATGACCGAAGGCATCGTCAACCGCTTCCGGACGATGGCGATATCGCGCTCGGCGTTTCTGACCGGGCACGTGGTCGGCAGCGTGCTCCAGACGGTGATCGGCCTGGTGCTGGTCGTCGGGGCGGCCTTCGCGATGGGGTTCCGGCCGAACGCCACCCCGGTGGAGTGGCTCGCCGCCGCGGGGCTGCTCGCCTTCGTGACGCTGGCGCTGACCTGGCTGTCGGCCGGCATCGGGCTGGTGGCGAAGACGCCGGAGAGTGCGAGCAACATCCCGATGCCGCTCCAGTTCATGCCGTTCATCGGCAGCGCCATCGTCCCGCCGGATTCGATGCCGACGGCACTGCGGTGGTTCGCCGAGTACCAGCCGTTCACCCCGATCATCGAGACGCTGAGGGGGCTGCTGATGGGGACGGAGATCGGCGGGAGCGCGGTGGCGGCGCTGGGTTGGTGCGTGGCCCTGACGGGCGTCGGGTACCTGTGGGCACGACGCACGTTCTACCGGACGGCGCGGCGGTAGGCGCCAGATGCACGGGCCCGGCCCCCCCCCCCCCCCCCGCGGGCCGGGGGCCGGGGGAGAAGTGGAAAAACCCCATGGGGGGGGCGGGGAGGGGGGGGCG